>NZ_JBFAWH010000032.1:0-77491 GCF_040680235.1 Streptomyces sp. NPDC052101 | reverse complement strand
AAACGCCCGGTTACATTCCGAACCCGGAAGCTAAGCCTCACAGCGCCGATGGTACTGCAGGGGGGACCCTGTGGGAGAGTAGGACGCCGCCGAACTCCTTTTATAGCTCCGGCTCTTGGGCATCGCCCAGGGGCCGGAGCTTTTTTGCGTTGAGGTAGGGTCAGGGGGCATCGTTGGCTCGTTTCGCACAGGAGGCTCCCGGGTGGAGGTCCAGGAGACCCGCGTCCAGACGGACCGGGTCCTCACCATCCCCAACATCCTCAGCATGGCACGGCTCGTCGGCGTCCCCCTCTTCCTGTGGTTGATCCTCAGGCCCGAGTTCGGGGGCCCCAACAGCGACGGCTGGGCTCTCCTCGTGCTTGCCTTCAGCGGGGTCAGTGACTATCTCGACGGTAAGCTCGCCCGGCGCTGGAATCAGATCAGCAGTCTCGGTCGGCTTCTCGACCCTGCCGCCGACCGGCTCTATGTCCTTTCCACGCTGCTCGGTCTCACCTGGCGGGACATCCTGCCGATCTGGCTGACCGCGCTGCTGCTGGCGAGGGAACTGGTTCTGCTGGTGATGGTGGGCATCCTCCGCCGGCATGGGTATCCGCCGCCGCAGGTGAACTTCCTCGGGAAGGCAGCCACCTTCAACTTGATGTATGCCTTCCCGTTGCTTCTCCTTAGCGATGGCACCGGTTGGATCGCGTCACTCGCTGCAGTTTTCGGATGGGCGTTCGCCGGATGGGGTACAACCCTCTACTGGTGGGCAGGAGTGCTCTACGTGGTACAGGTCCGCCGTTTGGTTCGTGCGGACACCATGGCCGATTGAGCTCGGCGATTGTCCGGACGTAACGCCACGATGGCCCGCGGTGGGAAAGTGCGGGACAATCTGGACGGGTGAAGTCGGCTAGACCGTCGTCTCTTGGAGGAGGACGCTTCCGACATGAAGGCCGTCGTGATGGCCGGGGGCGAAGGCACCCGCCTGCGCCCCATGACCTCTAGCATGCCCAAGCCGCTCCTGCCCGTGGCCAACCGCCCGATCATGGAGCATGTGCTACGGCTGCTCAAAAGGCACGGGCTCACCGAGACCGTAGTCACCGTCCAGTTCCTGGCATCGCTCGTCAAGAACTACTTCGGCGACGGTGAAGAGCTCGGAATGGAGCTCACGTATGCCAATGAGGAGAAGCCACTCGGTACCGCCGGAAGCGTCAAGAACGCCGAAGAGGCGTTGAAGGACGATGCCTTCCTCGTCATCTCCGGTGATGCCCTGACCGACTTCGACCTCACGGAGCTGATCAATTTCCACAAGGACAAGGGCGCACTGGTCACGGTCTGTCTGACCCGGGTGCCCAATCCGCTGGAGTTCGGCATCACGATCGTCGACGAGGAAGGCAAGGTCGAGCGGTTCCTGGAGAAGCCGACCTGGGGGCAGGTCTTCTCCGACACGGTCAACACGGGCATCTATGTCATGGAGCCCGAGGTCTTCAGCTACGTCGAACCCGATGTTCCGGTCGACTGGTCCGGTGATGTCTTTCCGCAGTTGATGAAGGAGGGCAAGCCGATCTACGGCTATGTGGCCGAGGGCTACTGGGAGGACGTCGGCACCCACGAAAGCTATGTGAAGGCCCAGGCCGACGTGCTCGAGGGCAAGGTCAACGTCGACATCGACGGCTTCGAGATCTCCCCGGGCGTGTGGGTGGCGGAAGGCGCCGAGGTGCACCCCGATGCCGTACTGCGCGGGCCGCTGTACATCGGCGACTACGCGAAGGTCGAGGCAGGGGCGGAAATCCGCGAGCACACGGTCGTCGGCTCCAACGTGGTCGTCAAGAGCGGGGCCTTTCTGCACAAGGCCGTCGTGCATGACAACGTGTACGTCGGGCAGCACAGCAATCTGCGTGGCTGTGTCGTCGGCAAGAACACCGACATCATGCGGGCCGCCCGGATCGAGGACGGCGCGGTCATCGGTGACGAGTGCCTGATCGGCGAGGAATCGATCGTTCAGGGCAACGTCCGGGTCTATCCGTTCAAGACGATCGAGGCCGGCGCCTTCGTCAACACCTCCGTCATCTGGGAGTCCAGAGGGCAGGCCCATCTGTTCGGGGCCCGTGGGGTGTCCGGCATCTTGAACGTGGAGATCACACCGGAGCTGGCCGTGCGGCTGGCCGGCGCCTACGCGACGACCCTCAAGAAGGGTTCCACGGTCACCACGGCCCGCGATCACTCCCGGGGCGCCCGTGCGCTCAAGCGGGCGGTCATCTCCGCGCTCCAGGCCAGTGCCATCGACGTACGCGATCTGGAGAACGTACCGCTGCCCGTGGCCCGGCAGCAGACCGCGCGCGGCAGTGCCGGCGGCATCATGATCCGGACCTCGCCGGGTGTGCCGGACTCGGTCGACATCATGTTCTTCGACGGCAACGGCGCCGACCTGTCGCAGGGCAGTCAGCGCAAGCTGGACCGGGTGTTCGCGCGTCAGGAGTACCGGCGTGCGTTCCCCGGTGAGATCGGGGACCTGTACTTCCCGGCGAGTGTGTTCGACTCGTACACCGGCTCGCTGCTGCGCAATGTCGACACGACCGGGATCGCCGACTCCGGTCTGAAGGTCGTGGTCGACGCTTCCAACGGCAGTGCCGGGCTGGTGCTGCCCAGCCTGCTCGGCAAGCTCGGGGTGGACTCGCTGACGATCAACCCCGGTCTCGACGAGTCGCGGCCCACGGAGACGGCCGAGATGCGGCGCAACGGTCTGGTCCGGCTGGGCGAGATAGTGGCCTCCTCGGGCGCGGCGTTCGGTGTCCGCTTCGACCCCGTGGGCGAGCGGCTGTCGCTCGTGGACGAGAAGGGCCGGATCATCGAGGACGACCGTGCGCTGCTGGTCATGCTGGACCTGGTGGCCGCGGAGCGGCGCAGCGGCCGGGTGGCGCTGCCGGTGACCACGACCAGGATCGCCGAACAGGTGGCCGCCTACCACGGCACCCAGGTCGAGTGGACGACCACCTCGCCCGACGACCTCACCCGCGTGGGCGGCGAGGAGGGCACCATCTTCGGCGGCGACGGCAAGGGCGGCTTCATCGTCCCCGAGTTCAGCAGCGTCTACGACGGCACGGCGGCCTTCGTGCGGCTGATCGGGCTGGTGGCGCGGACGCAGCTCACGCTGAGCCAGATCGACGCGCGGATCCCGCGGGCGCACGTGCTCAAACGGGACCTGGCGACGCCGTGGGCGGTCAAGGGTCTGGTCATGCGGCGAGTGGTCGAGGCCGCCGGCGATCGCTTTGTCGACACGACCGACGGGGTGCGGGTCGTGGAGACCGACGGGCGCTGGGTGATGGTGCTGCCCGACCCGGCCGAGGCCGTCACCCATCTGTGGGCCGAGGGGCCGGACGACGCCTCGGCGCAGGCCCTGCTCGACGAGTGGTCGTCCGTGGTGGACAGCGCCGGGCGGTAGGGCGGCACACACCGCCGGACGGCAGAATCCACGCACGCGCGCGTGCCGGACAAGTGTCCCCAGGGGGGTCTGTCCGGCACGCCGGTGGGGCCATTCGGAGGAACCGCACGCGACATGCGACGATGTGCGGCATGCCGCAGCAACCCCCCGTTCGGAGCAGCCCCGCGCGGCCCCAGCGCCCGGACGCCTCCATGTCGTTGATCACCAACGTCATGGATCACAGCCTCGACGACGGGTACGCCGAGGCCGCCGCCCGGAAGAAGTCCCAGGGCGAGGGCGGGCTGCCCAAGACCCTCAGGGCGAAGCTGGGCCTCGCGGCCGGCCTCGTCCTCGCGGCGCTGGTCGTGACCGTCGGGGCGGCGCAGACGCAGGCGGCGGCGCCGGTGGTGGCCAAGGAGCACCAGGAGCTGATCGACCGTGTCGACAGCGAGACCGCGGCCGCGGACAGGCTGGAGGGCACGGTCGACAAGCTGCGTGACGATGTCAGCGCGCGCCAGCGGGCGGCGCTGAAGTCGAGCGGTGGCAGCGCGCAGGTGGACCTGGTGGGCGTTCTGTCGGGTGCCACCGCGGTCCACGGGCCCGGCGTCAGGCTCGTCGTGAACGACGCCAAAGAGGCAAGTTCCGGCGGTGACGGCACCAACCCGAGAGAGACCTCGGGGTTCTCCGACACCGGCCGGGTGCGCGACCGGGACATGCAGCGTGTGGTCAACGGGCTGTGGCAGTCCGGCGCGGAGGCCGTCTCCATCAATGGCCAGCGGCTGACCTCCCTGTCCGCGGTCAGGGCAGCGGGGGACGCGATACTGGTCGACAACAGGCCGCTGGTGCCGCCGTACACGGTGCTGGCGGTCGGGGACGGGGAACGGTTGAGCACCGGGTTCCAGAACAGCGACGACGGGCTGTACCTACATGCCCTGGAGCAGAACTTCGGCATCCGCGCCACCATCTCCACGGAGAGTGACGTACGGTTGCCCGCCGCACCCAGTGTGATCGTACGCACAGCACAGCCGAGCACCGAGAAGACGGAGAAGGGCACATCGTGATCGCCGTACTGGGCCTCGTCGTGGGAGTCGTGGCCGGCCTGTTGGTCCGGCCCGAGGTTCCGGCGGTCGTCGAGCCGTATCTGCCGATCGCCGTGGTCGCGGCGCTGGACGCCGTGTTCGGCGGTCTGCGGGCCATGCTCGACGGCATCTTCGACGACAAGGTCTTCGTGGTGTCGTTCCTGTCGAACGTGGTCGTGGCCGCCTTGATCGTGTTCCTGGGCGACAAGTTGGGGGTGGGCGCGCAGCTGTCCACCGGTGTCGTGGTGGTCCTGGGCATCCGGATCTTCTCCAACGCCGCGGCGATCCGGCGCCACGTGTTCCGGGCGTGACAGCGATGGGTGAGGAGAACGAGCGGCCGGAGAACAGGCTGCGCAAGGAACTGCCCGAGGAGGTGCCCGCGCGGGCACCGGAGCCGGCGCCCGAGGAGGAGCAGACCGCAGCGCCGCTGACCGGGCGGCAGCGGCTGGTCAAGGGGCTGTGGCCGCTGCGGATCACCCGGGCCCAACTCATCGTCGCCCTGCTGCTGTTCGGCCTCGGGTTCGGCCTCGCGGTGCAGGTGGCGTCGAACAGCAACAGCGACAACGCGCTCCGCGGCGCACGTCAGGAAGATCTTGTCCGCATCCTCGATGAACTGGATTCGCGTACTCAGCGTCTTGAGGACGAGAAGCAGGGACTCGACAAGCAGCGCCAGGAACTGCAGAGCAGCTCCGACCAGGCTGCGGAGGCTCGCAAGCAGACGGCCGAGAAGGAGAAGCAACTCGGCATCCTGGCGGGCACCGTGGCGGCGCAGGGTCCCGGCATCACGATGACCATCGAGGACACGAAGGGGACGGTCAAGGCGGACATGCTGCTCGACGCGATCCAGGAGCTGCGCGCGGCCGGTGCCGAGGCGATCCAGGTCAACGGGGTCCGGGTGGTCGCGGGCACCTACTTCACGGATTCCGGCAAGAGTGTCGGCGTCGACGGGAACAAGATCAACGCCCCCTATCGTTTCCAGGTCATCGGCAAGCCGCAGGACCTGGACCCCGCACTGAACATCCCGGGAGGCGTGGTGCAGACGCTGGAGAAGGAGCAGGCCACGGTCACGGTCCAGCAGTCGAACAAGATCGTCGTGGACGCCTTGCGACAGGCGAAGCGGCCTGACTACGCTCGGTCGTCCTCCCAGTGAACCGGCGGTGCATGGGGGCCGTCCGGCAGGGGCATGAGGTTGCGGGGGGTCGGCGCACCGAAGGGGTGGTGCGTGATGGAAACTGTCTGGTGGTTACGGACGTTGTGAGAATGTCCGGCTCGGCCGGTGTAGGCAATCAGGGTTCGTCCTGCCCCACGGGCGGGTCTGTTTCGGTCAAGGGGAATCGCCCGTGAAGTTGTTTGCGAAGTTGTTCGGCAAGAGCGCGCGAGAGGGCAGCGACAACGCGACCGCTCGGCATCGCGCGCAGCCTGACGCGGAGGGCCAGCGCCCGCTGTTCCGGGACCAGGTCGCTGGTCCGGGCGGTGACATTTCCGGAGGTCAGGGCGGGGCGTCGGTTGACCCTGCCCAGTCCGGCGGCATAGGTTTCGGGCAGCCGTCAGCCTCAGGTGCGGGCGGAGGGTACGCCTCCGGTCCGTACGCGTCCAACGCCCCTGCGGGGCAACCGCAGCAGGAGGATCCGTCCATGTCGGTCCTGGTGTGTACGAGGTGCGGTAACCGCAACGCGGAGAACGCCCGCTTCTGCTCCAACTGCGGCGCGCCGCTGCGCCCGGGAGCGGTCCCGGAGCGCGCCTCCGAGACGACGTCCACGATCTCCATCTCGGGCCTCGAGGCCTACGACTCCGAGGTGACCGGGCAGACGCAGGTGCCGATGCTGTCGCCGGAGGCGCAGGCCGCGGTGGACGCGCTGCCGCCGGGCTCGGCGCTGCTGGTGGTGCGCCGGGGACCGAACTCGGGCAGCCGCTTCCTGCTGGACAGCGACCTGACCACGGCCGGCCGTCATCCGCAGAGCGACATCTTCCTGGACGACGTCACGGTCTCGCGTCGGCACGTGGAGTTCCGTCGCTCCCCGGACGGCTCGTTCACCGTGGCCGACGTGGGCAGTCTGAACGGCACGTACGTCAACCGCGAGCGGATCGACCAGGTCGCTCTGTCGAACGGCGACGAGGTGCAGATCGGCAAGTACCGGCTGGTGTTCTACGCGAGCCGGCAGGGCATCTGACCCACCCCCGGACCGGTGTCCGGGGGGACCCCAGGGAAGGTCCATGCTTCAAACACCGAGCGGCGGTGCCGGAAGCGGTACCGCCGCCAGGGACAGTGGGCTGATGAGCATCGGCACGGTGCTGAGCGTGCTGCGCGACGAGTTCCCCGAAGTCACCATCTCCAAGATCCGTTTCCTGGAGTCCGAGGGGCTCATCGAGCCGCAGCGGACCCCTTCGGGGTACCGCAAGTTCAGTGCCGGGGATGTCGAGCGCCTGGCCCATGTACTGAGGATGCAGCGGGACCACTATCTGCCGCTCAAGGTGATCCGCGAGCACCTGGACGCCATGGAGAAGGGCGAGGCCGTCCCACTGCCTGTCGTGGGGCGTCAGCGCACCGGGGATGATGTCCCGGAGCTGCTGAGGGCGCCCACGGTGGCCCGGGTCGGCAGGGACGAGCTGTTGGCCGCCGCGGACATCGACGAGGGCGAGCTGAAGGAGTGGGAGTCGTACGGGCTCATCGCTCCCCTGGAGGACGGGGCGTACGACGCCGAGGCGGTCACCGTCGCCTCGCTCGTGGCCGAACTGGGCCGGTTCGGGATCGAACCCCGCCACCTTCGGGTGATGAAGGCGGCCGCCGATCGCGAGGCGGGACTCGTGGACCAGGTGGTGGCCCCGCTGAAGCGTCACCGCAACCCGCAGACCAGGGCGCATGCCGAGGCCCGTACGAAGGAACTGGCGGCGCTCACGGTGAAGCTGCACGCTGCACTGGTGCAGATCGCTCTCGGGGTGCGGCTGCCGTGAGGGCCAGGGGCTGCCGGAGGCCGGATCGGGCACCTGTTCCCGGCCCGACTACCCAAACGTCCCGGGCACGGCCTAGGGTTGCTGTGTGAACGAGCTCGATGTCGTAGGTGTCCGGGTCGAAATGCCCTCCAACCAACCGATCGTGCTCCTGCGCGAAGTGGGAGGCGACCGCTACCTCCCCATCTGGATCGGGCCGGGGGAGGCGACGGCGATCGCGTTCGCCCAGCAGGGCATGGCCCCCGCCAGGCCGCTGACGCACGACCTGTTCAAGGACGTGCTGGAGGCCGTGGGCCAGGAGCTGACCGAAGTACGCATCACCGACCTGCGTGAGGGTGTCTTCTACGCGGAGCTGGTCTTCGCCAGCGGCGTCGAGGTCAGCGCCCGTCCCTCCGACGCCATAGCACTGGCCCTGCGCACGGGAACGCCGATCTACGGCAGTGACACGGTGCTGGACGACGCCGGTATCGCCATCCCGGACGAGCAGGAGGACGAGGTGGAGAAGTTCCGCGAGTTCCTCGACCAGATCTCGCCCGAGGACTTCGGCACGAGCAGCCAGTGAGCGCGCGCCGCCGGTGCGCGCCGACGCCCGGAGCACGGGCAATTGCCACCGGCCAATGAGAGCGTCCTACGGTCTCCCGCCAGCGCATTCGGCTAGCCTTTCCCCGCGGTGGGGCACGGGAAACCACTCCTTGGGTGATTATCACTCGGCGTGCCGAGTGTGGCGATCGTTGACGCACCCCTGGTGACTGCCTACCGTCGTGAAGGCAGGTCAAGGACGGAGGTCGGCGTGAGAACCAGCGGCGACGGTACGGCTGGGGGTGCCCCCGGACGCGGGTTCGGGGAGAGCGGTCCGTACCCTCCCCCTAGCTCTCAGCTGCGTGCGAATCGGGGGTACCCCCAGCCGAGCAGCGCGGTCGATCACGCTCCGCAGCGACCGACGGTGGTGCCGAACGGCGGAGGGGCGGCGTCCATGGCATCGGAAGAGATCGGCTACCGCGGGCCGACGGCCTGCGCGGCCGCTGGCATCACCTACCGGCAGCTCGACTACTGGGCCCGTACGGGCTTGGTCGAGCCGAGCGTGCGGCCCGCCCACGGGTCCGGCACACAGCGGCTCTACAGCTTCCGGGACGTGGTCGTCCTGAAGATCGTGAAGCGGTTCCTGGACACCGGGGTATCGCTGCAGAACATCCGCACGGCCGTGCAGCACCTCAGAGAACGCGGTTTTCGCGACCTGGAGCGGATGACGCTGATGAGCGACGGTGCCACGGTCTATGAGTGCACCTCGCCGGACGAGGTCCACGCCCTGCTCCAGGGCGGTCAGGGCATCTTCGGGATCGCCGTCGGCGTGGTGTGGCGGGACGTGGAAAGCGCGCTCTCCCAGCTGCACGGCGAGCGCATCGACACCGGCGAGACCCTCGTCGGGCACAATCCCGCCGACGAGCTGGCGCGGCGCCGCAACCGGGCGGTCTGACACCGGACCTGCGAGCTGACACCGGTCCTCCCAGGACCGGGCATTGTCAGTGCCGTGGTGCAGCATCGGAGATGTGAGAAACGCGCCCACGATCCTGCATCTCGACATGGATGCCTTCTACGCCTCGGTGGAGCAGGCATCCAAGCCGAGCCTGCGCGGGAAGGCGGTCGTGGTGGGCGGCCTCGGACCGCGCGGGGTGGTGGCCACCGCGTCGTACGAGGCACGCGCCTTCGGGGTCCACTCGGCGATGCCCATGGGCCAGGCACGCCGGCTGGCACCGAATGCCGCGTATCTGGTGCCGCGCTTCACGCTGTACCGGGCGGTCAGCGAGCAGGTGATGGCGCTGCTGGGGGAGCTGTCGCCGCTGGTGGAGCCGCTTAGCCTGGACGAGGCGTTCGTGGACCTGGAGGCCGGCGGGACGGCCTGGGACGAGGAGTCGGCGCGGCTGACCGGGATCAGGCTGCGCGCGGACATCCGGGCGGTCACCGGGCTCACCGGCTCGGTGGGGCTCGCCGCCTCCAAGATGCTCGCCAAGATCGCCTCCGAGCAGGCCAAGCCGGACGGCCTGGTGGTCATCGATCCCGGCACCGAGCGGGACCTGCTCGGGCCCCTGCCGGTGCGGACACTTCCCGGGGTGGGGCCGGCCACCGGGGACCATCTGCGCAGAGCCGGGATCACCACGGTGCAGGAGCTGGCCGAGGCGGGGGAGGACGAGCTGGTACGGCTGCTGGGCAAGGCGCACGGGCACGCGCTGTACGCCATGGCGCTGGCCCAGGACGAGCGGCCCGTGGTGGCCGAGCGCGAGGCGAAGTCGGTGTCGGTCGAGGACACCTACGACGTGGACATCCATGACCGGCTGCGGATCGGGCTGGAGGTGCAGCGGCTCGCCGACCGGTGTGTGGGCCGGCTGCGCGGAGCCGGGCTGTCCGGGCGGACCATCGTGCTGAAGGTACGCCGGTACGACTTCTCGACCCTGACCCGCTCCGAGACGCTCAGAGGGCCCACGGACGATCCGGCGGTGGTCCGGGAGGCGGCCGCGCGGCTGCTGGACTCCGTGGACACCACGGGCGGGGTGCGGCTGCTGGGTGTGGGCGTCTCCGGCCTCGCCGACTACACGCAGGAGGACCTGTTCGCGCAGGCCATGCCAGTGCCTCCGGCGGCAGAGCCGGAGCAGGGTGAGGTTGAGACCGTTGCGGAGCGGCCGGAGCCGGTGGAGCGCCAGTGGCGTGCGGGGCAGGACATACGGCACACGGAGTACGGGCACGGGTGGGTGCAGGGGAGCGGGCTGGGGCGGGTGACGGTGCGGTTCGAGACGCCGCAGTCCCCTCCGGGGAGGGTGCGGACGTTCTTCGTCGGCGATCCTGCGCTGGAGGCGGCCGATCCGCTGCCGCTGGTTCCGGTTCCTTCCCACCCACCCGCTCGTCCGGATCAGCCGAGCGGCGGCCGACACGCTCAGGCCTCCTCCGACCCCGCCAGCTTGCCGAAGTCGTGGTCCGGTACGGGTGGGGCCACATCCAGGCCGTAGTGGTGGTAGAGCTGGAGTTCCTGTTCGGGGGAGAGATGGCGGCCCACGCCGAAGTCGGGGGCGTCCTTGATCAGGGCCCGGTCGAACGGGACGTGGAGGGTGCCCTCGACCAGTTCGCTCGGCTCCAGGGGGACGAACGCGTCACGGCTGAACAGGCCGGTGCGTATGGCAGCCCACTCCGGCACGCCGGTCGCGTCGTCGAGGTAGACCTCGTCGACGGTGCCGATCTTGGTGCCATGGCGGTCGAACGCCTTGCGGCCGATCAGGTTGCGCGGATCGATGTCGGTCTGCACGGTCCCTCTCCCTCCACGTGGTCGCAACTCATCCGTAACCACTACAAAAGAGCACATTCAACGAAGCGGCCACTCGAGGGCTCGGCCGTTGACCTCGCTGGTAGGCTGACAGCGGCTGCTGACCCCGTGCGGGAGAGTCCTCCGATCATCCTCGGAGGCGCCGAAGGAGCAACTCCTCCCCGGAATCTCTCAGGCTCACGTACCGCACGGACGAGGTCACTCTGGAAAGCAGGGCGGGTGTCGACTCCCGCCCTCACCGACGGTGAAAGCCGGGCTCTTCGGGCGCCCGGTGAAGCTCTCAGGTTGAGATGACAGAGGGGGAGGCCGTCGGGGTAACCGCGCCGTGGTGCCCCTCGAAGGTCGCGTCAGACCAGGAGGCCTCCGCAATGACCGCCCATCGCATTCCGCTCTCCGAGCTCGAAGCGGGCATCCCCTTCGAGCAGCGTCACATCGGGCCCGACCAGGAGGCGCGGGCCAAGATGCTCGCGCAGGTCGGCTACGGCTCGCTGGACGAGCTGACCGCAGCGGCGGTCCCGGACGTGATCAAGAACGCCGATGCCCTCGATCTGCCGGGCGCCCGCACCGAGGCCGAGGTGCTGGCCGAGCTGCGCTCGCTCGCCGAGCGCAACCAGGTCCTCGGCTCGATGATCGGCCTGGGGTACTACGGGACCTTCACGCCGCCCGTCATCCTGCGCAACGTCATGGAGAACCCCGCCTGGTACACGGCCTACACGCCCTACCAGCCGGAGATCTCCCAGGGGCGCCTCGAGGCCCTGCTGAACTTCCAGACCGTGGTCGCCGACCTCACCGGCCTGCCCACCTCCGGTGCCTCCCTCCTCGACGAGGGAACGGCCGCCGCCGAGGCGATGGCGCTGTCCCGGCGCATGGGCAAGAACAAGAAGGGCCTGTTCCTGGTCGACGCGGACGCGCTGCCGCAGACCATCGCCGTCATAGAGACGCGCGCCGAGCCGACCGGGGTCGAGGTCGTCGTCGCCGACCTCAGCGAGGGCATCCCAGCCGACATCGCCGCCCGCGAGATCAACGGCGTGCTGATCCAGTACCCGGGCGCCTCCGGCGCCGTACGGGACATCAAGCCGGTCATCGACCAGGCGCACGAGCTGGGCGCCCTGGTCACCGTCGCCGCCGACCTGCTCGCGCTGACCCTGCTGACCTCGCCGGGCGAGCTGGGCGCGGACATCGCCGTCGGTACGACGCAGCGTTTCGGTGTGCCGATGGCCTTCGGCGGTCCGCACGCGGGCTACATGGCGGTGCACGAGAAGTTCGCGCGCAGCCTGCCCGGCCGTCTCGTGGGCGTCTCCGTCGACGCCGACGGCAACAAGGCCTACCGGCTCGCGCTGCAGACCCGTGAGCAGCACATCCGCCGCGAGAAGGCGACCAGCAACATCTGCACCGCGCAGGTACTGCTCGCCGTCATGGCCGGCATGTACGCCGTCTACCACGGGCCGGAGGGGCTCAAGGCCATCGCCCGGCGGACGCACCGCTACGCCACGCTCCTCGCCGCGGGCCTGAAGGCGGGCGGTGTCGAGATCGTCCACGGCGCCTTCTTCGACACCCTCACCGCGCGCGTGCCCGGCAAGGCCATCGAGGTCGTCGCCGACGCCCGGAAGAACGGGGTCAACCTCCACCTGGTCGACGCCGACCATGTCTCCCTGGCCTGCGACGAGACCACCACGCGGGACCAGCTGGCCACCGTCTGGTCCGCCTTCGGCGTCAAGGGCGAGGTCGAGGCGCTGGACGCGACCGCCGAGGAGACCCTCCCCGAGGATCTGCTGCGCACCGACGCCTGCCTCACCCACCCGGTCTTCCACCAGCACCGCTCCGAGACCGCGATGCTGCGCTACCTGCGCAAGCTGGCCGACCGCGACTACGCGCTCGACCGCGGCATGATCCCGCTGGGCTCCTGCACCATGAAGCTCAACGCGACCACGGAGATGGAGCCGGTCACCTGGCCCGAGTTCGGCCAGCTGCACCCCTTCGCCCCGGCCGAGCAGGCCGAGGGCTACCTCACGCTCATCCGCGAGCTGGAGGAACGTCTCGCCGAGGTCACCGGCTACGACAAGGTCTCCCTGCAGCCGAACGCCGGTTCGCAGGGCGAGCTGGCCGGTCTGCTCGCCGTACGCGGTTACCACCGGGCGAACGGCGACGAGCAGCGCACCGTGTGCCTGATCCCGTCCTCCGCGCACGGCACCAACGCGGCCAGCGCCGTGATGGCCGGCATGAAGGTCGTCGTCGTCAAGACCGCCGAGGACGGCGAGATCGACGTCGAGGACCTGCGGGCGAAGATCGAGCAGTACCGCGAGGAGCTGGCGGTGCTGATGATCACCTACCCGTCGACGCACGGCGTCTTCGAGGAGCACGTCGCCGACATCTGCGCCCGGGTGCACGAGGCCGGCGGCCAGGTGTACGTCGACGGCGCCAACCTCAACGCCCTGGTCGGCCTCGCCAAGCCGGGCCACTTCGGCGGCGATGTCTCGCACCTGAACCTGCACAAGACCTTCTGCATCCCGCACGGCGGCGGTGGCCCGGGCGTCGGCCCGGTCGCGGTCCGCGCGCACCTCGCGCCGTACCTGCCGAACCACCCGATGCAGCCGGCCGCGGGTCCGCAGAAGACGGGCGTCGGCCCGATCTCGGCGGCTCCCTGGGGCTCCGCGGGCATCCTGCCGATCTCCTGGGCGTACGTCCGGCTGATGGGCGGCGAGGGCCTCAAGCGGGCCACGCAGGTGGCCGTGCTCTCGGCGAACTACATCGCCAAGCGCCTGGAGCCGCACTACCCGGTGCTCTACACCGGCCCCGGCAACCTGGTCGCGCACGAGTGCATCATCGACCTGCGCCCGCTGACCAAGGCGACCGGCGTCAGCGTGGACGACGTGGCCAAGCGTCTGATCGACTACGGCTTCCACGCGCCGACCATGTCCTTCCCGGTGGCCGGCACGCTGATGATCGAGCCGACCGAGTCCGAGGACCTCATCGAGCTGGACCGTTTCTGCGACGCGCTGATCGCCATCCGCGCGGAGATCGAGAAGGTCGGCTCGGGCGCGTGGCCGGCCGAGGACAACCCGCTGCGGGGCGCCCCGCACACCGCGGCCGCGCTCGGTGGTGAGTGGGCGCACGCCTACAGCCGCGAGGAGGCCGTGTTCCCGGCCGGTGTCTCGGCCGCCGACAAGTACTGGCCGCCGGTGCGCCGCATCGACCAGGCCTTCGGCGACCGCAACCTGGTGTGCTCCTGCCCGCCGCTGGACGCGTACGAGGACTGAGCCCGCGGTGACGTTCAGGGCCCCGTCCGGATTCCGGGCGGGGCCCTCGCCGCGTCATGCCGTCGCCAGTGCCACCTCGGTGGACTTGATCAGGGCGACCACGGCGGAGCCGGCGGAGAGTCCGAGGTCGGTGGCCGACTCCTTGGTGATGGCGGAGGTCACCGAGCCGCCGTCGATGGAGATCTTCACGGTGGCCATCGCGGCGCCGGCCGCGATGTCGGTGACCGTGCCCGGCAGCTGGTTGCGGATCGAGACGCGGTCGATCGGCGCGGTGGCGAGGGAGACCTCGGTGGACTTCACCAGGGCCCGCACCGCGGAGCCCGCGGAGAGGCCGAGGTCCCGGACGGACTCCAGGGTGATCGCTGCGGTCAGGTCCTGGCCTCCGTCGAGGCGGATCTTGACGGTGGCCATGGCCTCGCCCGGCTGGATCGACGTGACCGTGCCGGGGAGTTGGTTGCGGATGCTCAGGGTCATGGGCACCCACGGTAGGGCGCCCGCCCGCTCAGGCCGGGTATGCGTGTGTCTGCGTCGCTTTGACCGTCGCCCAGACGGCAGCACCCGGGTGCAGTTCGAGTTCGGCGGCGGCGACCGTGGTGAGGTCGGCGGCGAGGGGGAGTTCGCCGCCGAGGTCGGCGCGGATCTGGTCGCCGTGCGTCTCCAGGCCGCTCACCTCGCAGCGCCAGAGGTTACGGGCGCTGGCACCGGTGGGCCGGTGCCGGAACAGCGTGACGGCGCTCGGCGGAAACGCCACGAAGACCGGCCCGGACAGGTCTTCCGTGGTGGTGATCGAGGGACCGGCGTCGAGTCGGACCGTGTGCCGCTCCGCCCGGCCCCGGTAGAGGTTGAGGCCGACGAGCTGGGCGATGTAGTCGGTGCGCGGGTGGCGGGCGATGTCGGCGGGGGTGCCTTCCTGGACGACCTGGCCGTGCTCGATGACCACCAGGCGGTCCGCGAGCACCATGGCGTCCAGCGGGTCGTGCGTGACCAGGACGGCGACCGCCTCGAACTCGGCCAGATGGCGCCGCAGTTGGGCGCGGACCTCCAGGCGGGTACGGGCGTCCAGGGCGGCCAGCGGCTCGTCCAGGAGCAGCAGCCGGGGGTGGGTGGCCAGCGCCCGGGCGAGTGCCACGCGCTGGGCCTGCCCGCCGGAGAGCCGGCGGGGCTTGGCGCCCGCGTGGTCGGCGAGGCCCATCCGGTCCAGCCACGCGGCGGCCTGGGCCCGTGCCTCGGCCTTGGGCACGCCCTGGCAGCGCGGGCCGAAGGCCACGTTGTCCAGCGCCGACAGATGCGGGAAGAGCAGATAGTCCTGGAAGACGACGCCGACCGGTCGGGACTCCGGGGGAGTGCGCTCCAGCGTGGTGCCGTCGAGGCGCAGATGGCCGTCGGTGAGCGGGACGAGACCGGCCAGGGCGCGCAGGGCGGTGGTCTTGCCGGCGCCGTTGGGGCCGAGGAGGGCGACGACGTCACCGGGGGCGGCGGTGAGGGACACGTCCAGGCGGAAGGAGCCGCGGTCGACGACGAGGCGGGCGTCGAGTCCCTCGTCTCCCGCCTTCCGTAGGTCGGCCACGGGGGCGTCGATGTGGGTCATGGCTCTGTACGTTCGCACACGCCCTGGGCCCGCTGCCATCGTCACGCCCCCGTCATCCAGCGGTCCCGGAGCCCGGCCAGCACCGCGATCGACACCGCCAGCAGGACCAGGCTGAGCGAGATCGCGGCGTCGGGGTCGTTCTGCAGGGCCAGGTAGACCGCGAGGGGCATGGTCTGGGTGCGGCCGGGGAAGTTGCCCGCGAAGGTGATCGTCGCACCGAACTCGCCGAGCGCACGCGCCCAGGCCAGGACCGCGCCCGCGGCGATGCCGGGCGCGATCAGCGGCAGGGTGACCCGGCGGAAGGCGGTGAAGCGGGACGCGCCGAGCGTGGTCGCCGCCTCCTCGAAGCGCGGGTCGGCCGCGCGCAGGGTGCCCTCGACGCTGATGACCAGGAACGGCATCGCGACGAACGCCTCCGCGATCACGACCCCGGTGGTGGTGAACGGCAGGGTGATCCCGAACCAGGAGTCCAGCCACGTGCCGATCACCCCGTTGCGGCCGAGGGCGAGCAGCAGGGCGACACCGCCGACCACCGGCGGCAGGACGAGGGGCAGCGTCACCAGGGCCCGTACGATCCCCCGGCCGGGGAAGCTCGTACGGGCCAGCAGCCAGGCCAGCGGCACGCCCAGGACGAGACTGACGGCCGTCGCCGCGGTGGCGCTGATCAGCGACAGCTGGAGCGCCTGCCACACCTCGGTGCTGGACAGCTGGCCCGGCAGGCTGCCCCAGGGCGCGCGGATGAGCAGCGCGAGCAGCGGCAGCAGCAGGAACGCCAGCGCCAGCAGGCCCGGCAGCAGCAGAGGCAACGGCACCCCGCGTCGGCCCCCCGCGCCGACGCGGCGGCGCCGCGGCCGGTCCGTGCGGGGACCGGTCGCGGCGCCGGGCTTGAGAAGCGAGGTCACGGCTTGAGGAAGCCGGCCTGGCTCAGCACCTTCTGGCCCTCGGCGGACTGCACGAGGGCGATGAACGCCTTGGCGGTCTCGGCGTTCGGCGCGTTCTTCAGCAGGACGATCGGGTAGGCGTTGATCGCCTTGGCCGATTCGGGGAACTCCACGCCCTGCACCTTGTCACCCGCGGCGTGCACATCGGTCTTGTAGACGACCGCGGCGTCGGCCTCCTTCAGCTCCACCTTGGTCAGCGCGCCCTTGACGTCCTGCTCGTAGGAGACCGGGGTGAGCTTCAGGCCGCTGGCGTCCAGGGCCTTCTGGGCGGCAGCGCCGCACGGCACGGTCTTGTCGCACAGCACGACCTTCAGACCGGACTTGGTGAGGTCCTTCAGGGAGGCCACCTTGTGCGGGTTGCCCGGCACGGTGGCGATCTCCAGCTGGTTGCGGACGAAGGTGGCCGGCGTTCCGGCCGCGTCCTTCTTGTCCGTGACGATCTTCATCGTCTTGGGGCTCGCGGCGGCGAAGACGTCCGCCGGGGCACCGCCGGTGATGTTGGCGGCGAGGGTGTCGCTGCCGCCGAAGTTGAAGTTGACGTGGGTGCCCGGGTGCTGCTTCTCGAACTCCTTGCCCAGGGTCGAGAAGCTCTCCTTCAGGGAGGCGGCGGCGAACACGGTGACATCGCCGGACAGCTTCGCGGAGGCCGACGAGCCGGACGACGCCGAGCTGTCCTTGGACTTGGACGAGTCGGAGGAGGAGCAGGCGCTCAGGGCCATCAGGGCGGCGGCTCCCGCGCCGGCCACCTGCAGCATCCGCCGGGTCCTGCGCACGGAACGGGTCTTCACGGTTCTACTCCTCGATCGAGTTTCTGCGGAACAACTTTCGCGCCCTGTCACGGCACGTTCAACCGGCCGTGACGGCGATGATACTGCCGCATCTGCCAGCCCCAAGTCTTCTGTCGCATCGCATGAGCTGCGAACTTGTGACTTGTAGCTTGCATGTGCGTTTGCACGGCGCTCTGCCGGGGGTACGGTGCTGCGGGAGGTGGTCGCAGGTGACGCTCGTGGAACTGGCCCTGACCGGCGATCTGGCCCGGCCCGCCCGGCTGACCGTGCCGGACCTGCTCCGCTGGCCGCAGCACCGGGCGGACGTCAGCTTCGACTGCGCGACCAGCGGCATCCAGCACCACCGGTTCGCCGGCCCGCGTCTGTACGACGTCCTCCTCGCCGCGGGGCCCGGCTTCGACCCGGCACGCCGCAAGGACCGGCTGCGCTTCCTCATCTCCGTCACCGGCACCGACGGCCACCACGCCGTGCTGTCCTGGGCCGAGATCGACCCGGACTTCGCGGACGCCCCCGTCCTGCTGGGCGTGACCATCGACGACACCCCGCTGGACGCGGCCGGGCCCCAGCTGGTGCTCCCGCAGGACCGGTGCGGGGCCCGGCACATCAGCGGGATCACGGCGATCCGGGTGGACGGCGGCTACCGCTGTGGCGCTCCAGCTCCCGCCACACCCGGTCACGCAGCAGCGGCACCTCGGTGAACCGCACACCCGTCGCGTCCCGCAGGGCGTTCGCGAGGGCCGGGGCGACCGGGTTGAAGGGGCTCTCGCTCATCGACTTCGCGCCCAGCGGCCCGATCGCGTCGGCCGTCTCCATGAAGTGCACCTCGGTGCGCGGAACGTCGGCGTACTGCGGGAGCCGGTAGCGGCGGAAGGCGGCCGTGTCGACCGCGCCCCGCTCGTCCAGCAGGACCCGCTCGAAGAGCGTGGCGCCGAGCGCCTGCGCGACCCCGCCCTCGACCTGGCCCCGGCACTGCATCGGGTTCATCACCTTGCCGGCGTCGGCCGCGTGCACACTGCGCAGGATGCGGATCTCGCCGCTGCCGGGATCGACCGCCACCCGGAACCAGTGCGCGTTGAAGGCGACCGAGCGCGGGGTACCGCCGAAGTGCCCCTCGGCGGCCAGTTCTAGGCCGACCGCGCGGGAGGCCGCGTACACCTCCTTGAGCAGCAGCCGTCCGCCGGGGTGCAGCACGGCCTCCTCGGCGAGCCGGCAGTCGGCGCGCGGAGCGCCCAGATGCGCGGCGGCGAAGTCCAGCAGCTGGTCGGCGAGGGCGCGGGCGGCGCGCAGGGTGGCCTTGCCGGCGACGACCGTACCGGTGGAGGCGAAGGCGCCGGTGTCATGCCGTACGACGTCCGTGTCGGACTGGCGGATGGCGATCCGGTCGACGGTGGTGGCGAGTTCACCGGCGGCGATCTGCTTGTGCACGGTCGTGGTGCCGTTGCCGAACTCGGCCGTGCCGACGGCCAGATCGAAGGTGCCGTCGGGCAGCAGGGTGGCCTTGGCGTCGGCGATGTGGCCGCCGGGCGGGCCGGTCGCGATCATCGCCAGGGCCGCGCCCTCGCCTACCAGCCAGCCCTCGGGCGCGGGCGCGCCGGGCTCGGACTGCGCCCGGCGCACGATCGACAGGCACTGGTCCAGGCCGTAGCTCGCGATGTGCAGGTCCTCCTCGTGGCCGCCCGGGGTGAGCATCGGCTCGTCGGGGCCGATGATGTTGCGGGCCTTGAACTCCAGCGGGTCCAGGTCGAGGCGCCGGGCCAGCTCGTCCAGCGCGGACTCGACCGCGAACAGCACCTGACCGAGGCCGTAGCCGCGGAAGGCGCCCGCCGGGACGGTGTGCGTGTACACCGAGAAAGCGTCCACTTTCTTGTGCGGCGAGCGGTAGACCGCCATGGACTCGCCGACGCTGTGGAACATCACGGCCGGGCCGTGGTTCCCGTAGGCCCCCGTGTTCGCGACGACGCGCAGCTGGAGGGCGGTGAGGGTGCCGTCGCGGCGGGCGCCCGCCTTGACCCGGACGGTGAACGGGTGCCGGGTGGTCGCGCCGTAGAACTGCTCGGCGCGGGTGTACTCCAGCTTCACCGGGCGGCGCAGTCTCAGTACGGCGAGCGCCACGACGTCCTCGACCAGCATCTCCTGCTTGCCGCCGAACCCGCCGCCGACCCGGCCCGCCATCACCCGGACCTGCTCCAGGGGCAGGTCGTACAGGGTGCACAGGGCGCGGCGGGTGAGGAACGGGGTCTGGGAGCTGGTGCGGACGGTGAGCCGGCCGTCCTCGTCGATCCAGGCGAGGGCCCCGTGCGTCTCCAGGCTGGCGTGCTGGACCCGCTGGGTGCGGAAGGTCTCCTCGTAGACGACGTCGGCCTCGGCGAAGCCGGCCGCCACGTCGCCGATCTCCCCGTGCGCCTCGCCGACGACGTTGGCGTCGGGGCGGGAGATCCGGGCCGTCCGGGCGTCCTTGTCGTGGACCACGGGAGCGCCCGGCCGCATGGCCTCCTCGGGGTCGAGGACGGCCGGCAGCACCTCGTACGTCACCTCGATCCGCCGGCAGCCCTCCTCGGCGGCCGCCTCGCTGTCGGCGACGACGGCCGCCACGCGCTGGCCGATGTAGCGGACCGTGCCGTCGAGGACGCGGGTGTCGTCCGGGTCCTCCTCGGGGTGCTCGTGGCGGGCGGTGGAGAAGTGCCGTTCCGGCGCGTCGCGGTGGGTGAACACGGCCTGGACGCCGGGGACGCGCAGGGCGGCGGAGGTGTCGATCGCGAGGATGCGGGCGTGGGCGTGCGGGGAGCGCAGCAGCTTCATATGGAGCAGGCCGGGCACGTCGATGTCGAAGGTGTAGCGGGCGGTGCCGGTGACGACCTGCGGTCCGGCCGGGGCGGGCAGGCTGCGGCCGACGGACTCGCCCGGCGCGGGCGCCTCCACGTTCTTCACCCCGCGTACGGCGTCCTCGATGGCCCGGTAGCCGGTGCAGCGGCACAGGTTGCCCTTGAACGCCCGTGGCAGGTCGGCGAGTTCGTCCTCGTCGAGGGCGGCCGTGGTCATCAGGAAGCCGGCCGTGCAGAAGCCGCACTGGAAGCCCTGTGCGTCGAGGAACTTCTGCTGGACGGGGTGGAGTTCGCCGTCCGGGGAGGCGAGGCCCTCGACGGTGGTGACATGGTGGCCGTCGGCCCGGAAGGCCGGGTACAGACAGCTGTGCACGGGTTCGCCGTCGATGTGGACCGTGCAGGCGCCGCAGTCGCCCTGGTCGCAGCCCTTCTTCACCCCGAACCAGCCGCGTTCGCGCAGATAGGTGCGCAGGCACTGGCCGGGCCGGGGCTCCTCCTCGAAGGACCTCCCGTTGACCTCCACCTTCATCGCCACTCCTCCTCCACCAGCTCGCGGCGGATCTCCTCCGCCATCCGGAACGTCATGTGCCGCCGCCACTCGGGCAGTCCATGGATGTCGTCGAACCACTCGCCGTCCGCGACGGCCGCGTCGATCGCCGCGCGCAGCGCACCGGCCGTCGGGGCGAGCGGGAACCAGAGCCGCACCGGGCGGATGGTGGCGGCGGTGACGGTGAGTGCGACCGAGTGGTCGACGGGGTCGAGCGTGCCGATGACGAGGGCGGCCGAGCGGCCCAGGCCGTACAGCGAGGCCTGCCGGAAGGCTGTACGGCAGGCCAGGGCGCGGGCGGGCAGGGTGACCGAGCGCAGCAGCTCGCCCTCGGCGAGGTCCTTGCGGCCCGCTCCGACGACGAAGTCGGCGACCCGGATGCGGCGCCGGGAGCCGTCCTGGGCGATGAGCAGGCACTCGCCGTCCAGGGCGGCCGTGAGGGAGATCATCGGGCCGGCGGGCAGGCCGTTGCACAGGTTCCCGCCGATCGTGGCCATGTTCCAGATCTTGAACGAGGCGAGGAACGCCCGGCAGCACTGCTCGAAGAGGGGAGCCGCCGGGGTGATCAAGTCACGGGCGCAGCGCGATAGTTCGGCGATGGTGCAGGTGGCGGCCAGCTCCAGCGAGCCGTCCGGGTGGCGCTGCACGGGTGTCCAGCCCATCCGGCTCAGGTCCACGAGGCGCCGCAGCTGCGGCTGGGGCTCGGAGAACAGATACGTTCCCCCGCCGAGCCAGGCGTCCCCCGGCCGCCACGGCGCGGGCCGGCCGGCGTCTCGTATCTCGACCACCGTGTTCAGGTCCATGGCCGAAAGTGAACCAACGGGAAACGGCCCGGACGACTGGTGCGGAGCACGGAAACGCCGAGGCCGACGCCGCTCCCCCTGGAGGATTCACCAAGAGGCGTTCCCCTGTGGAAGGCTTGCATTTACGATGCTTTATCTCGCACTCGGCTTGCGAATGCGAGAGACCGGGGTTCTTTTCGTCGCCCGGCGGCCGTACGAGGAGCCAGCACATGCACGTCGAACACCTCCTGGGGGACGCCTCCCTCGGCCTGCGCCTGCTGTGGGCGGAGGACCAACTGCTGAGGCGTGAAATCAGCGGAGTGACCGTCACGGACCTGGAGGACCCGGCCCGGTTCGTGCGGCCCGGCGAGGTGGTGCTCAGCGGACTGGTGTGGTGGTCGCCCGCCGGCGGCTCGGGCAAGGCCGAGCGGTTCGTCTCGGCACTACGGGAAGCGGGGGCCGCCGCGCTGCTGGCGGGGGAGGAGACCCACGGGAGCGTGCCGGACGACCTGGTCGAGGCATGCGTCCGCCACCGGGTCCCGGTGGCCGGGGTGCCGGCGCACATCATGTTCCGGTCGATCACCGACACCGTGTATCTGCGTCAGTGGGGCGGGCTGAGCCGGCATCACGCGCTGCCGGAGAACACACGCGTACGGCTGAGCCGGCTGCTCGCGCAGGAGGCCGGGCCGGACGCCGTCCTCACCGCGGCCTTCGCCCACCTCGACGGCACCGCCGCGTACGTCTTCACCCCGTCCGGGCGGACGGTCGCGGCCACGGCGGGCGCCGCGGCGGTGCCGGCACGGGAGGCGGTGGCACTCGCCGCGGACGGGTCCGGGGTGACCGCCTCCGTCGACGCCGTCGGGGTGTCCGCCTATGAGCGCTGGCTGCTGTACCTGCCCGACCCCGACGGTGCCCCGCCGCGCATGCTGCACGAGGTCGCCGCCGTACTCGCGCACTGCCAGGAGGCCGGGGCCCGGCGCCCGTCGGCCGGGTTCCGCGCGGCGGACGAACTCGGTGCGCTGCTGGCCGCTCGGGGCGGGCGGGCGGACGGCACCGTGGAGGCGGCGCTGCGCCGGTGCGGACTGCCGCAGGCGGGGCCGTACCAGGTGATCGTCGCGGACGCGGCGGTACGACAGCCGGAGCCGGCCGAAGTGCTGCTCGCGGAGGGCGCGTTGACCGAGGTGGCCGGGCATCTGGTGGCGGCGGGCGGCGGTGCCGGCGATGCCTCGGCGGAGCCGGCCGCCGTCGCGGACGCGGGGGAGCGGACTCCCGCCGTGGCGGCCGCCGTTGGCCGGTTGCCGGACGGGTGCGCCTTCGCGGTGCTGTCCGGTGCTGTGGCCGACGACTGGGCGGACGAGGTGTGGCCGCTGGTCGCCGGCTGTGCGCCCGGCATCGTGCTGCACGGCGGCGTCGGGGTGCCTGCCGCGGACCCCGAGGGCCTGGGCGGCGCGCTGGCGCAGGCCCGCTACGCCCTCGCCTCGGCCCGCACCAGCGCGCCCGACGCCGCCCGCCTCACCGACGCGGGCGCCCTCACCACCCTCGACGCCCTGCTCACGGGGGTGCCGGCCGAGGTGCGCGCCGCATACAGCCGTAAGGTCCTCGGTCCGCTGCTGGAGAGCGGCCGGCCCGCCATCGGCGCCCTGCTCGGCACCCTGGAGACCTTCCTGGCCTGCGACGGCTCCTGGGCGCGTACCGCGCAGGCGCTGCATCTGCACGTCAACACCGTGCACTACCGGGTGGAGCGGATAGAGCGGCTCACCGGGCGCGACCTGTCCCGGCTGCGGGACCGGCTCGATCTGTGGGCGGCGCTGATGTGCCGGTGAGGCCGAAGGCGTGACGGGTCAGACGCGGTCGATGTGCACGTTGGTGGACTTCACGCGCGCGGTGGCCTCCATGCCGACCTCCAGGCCCAGTTCCTCGACGGCTTCCCGGGTCAGCAGCGAGACCAGCCGGTGCGGGCCCGCCTGGATCTCCACCTGGGCGGCGACGTCACCGAGCTTGATCGCGGTGACGATGCCGGGGAACGCGTTGCGGACGGAGGTGTAGGGGGCGTCCTCCTCGCCGCTGCCCGCCTTGGCCAGTTCGACCGAGAACGCGGCGAGGTCCCGGCCGTCGATGAGCCGCCGCCCGGACTCGTCGCGATGGGTGGCCATCCGGCCCGCGTCGGCCCAGCGGCGGGCGGTGTCCGGGCTCACGCCGAGCAGCCGTGCCGCCTGGCCGATCGTGTAGGACTGCATGCCGGTCACGATAGGGCCACACGCGGGGAACCGCGGACGTGGGGTTGGCCGTTGGGTATAACGCGATATAGCGTTAGTGCGTGATCGTGGCTCCCTGCGGGGACGCGCTGGAATCGGGGTGAGGGTATGAAGGCCGAGCTGCTGCCCACGGAGACGTCGTCCGCACTGCGTGCCTCGCATGCGGACCGGGACCGGGTGGTGGACATGCTGGCGGTCGCCGCGGGAGAAGGCCGGATCACGGCCGAGGAGCTGGACGAGCGGGTGGCGGCGGCGCTGTCCGCGCGCACCCTCGGCGAGCTGGCGGCGCTCACCGCGGACCTGCCGGGGGAGGCCGGTGCGGCACCGGCCAAGGACGTCGTCCGGATCGAACAGCAGGGCGCCTCGACCCTGCGCGCGGACGACTGGGCTGTGCCGCGCCACATGGAGGTCGTCTCGGCCTGGGGGCATGTGACGCTCGACTTCTCCAGCGCGGTGATCACGCACGACACCCTCCGCATCGACCTGGACATGAGCGGCGGCACCCTGCGGCTGATCACCCGGCCCGGCGTGCTCGTGGACGCCGACTCACTGGTGATGGGCTACGGCAGGACCAAGGTGCGGCCGGCCCGCGATCCGGCGGCGCCGGTCGTGCTCCGGGTGGAGATACACGGCCGGCTCAGCATGGGGCGGCTGGAGGTGCGGCCGCCGAGGCGCTGGTTCGCCAGGTAGGCCGCGTGCCACCCGGCGCCGCCGGGCGGGCCCCTGGAGGCCCGCCCGGTCTCGGCCGTGTCAGCCGGTGTGCACCCGCGGGCGGTGTACCCGGTCCGGCTCCGCCTCGCGCAGGACCTCACGGGTGACCGGGGCGACCTCGCCCTGCCCGAAGAGGAAGAAGCGCAGGAAGTTGGCGAACGGATTGCCCTCGGTCCACTCGAAGTAGATGTGCGGGGTGCAGCCCGTCATGTCGCGGGCGTTGAGGAGGAGCGCGGCCAGGGCGTTCGGGATGGACGCGGACTCCAGGGTCAGCACCCGGTAGCGGTCATGGAGCACCTCGCCGCGCACGGTGAGGCTCGCCTCGAACTCGGACGGGTCGGTGACCGTGACCTCGACGAAGACGAAGTCCTCCTGCTCCGGCATGTCGTTGTCGGCGCGGATCTGCTCGATCTTGTCGCGGTACTCGGCCTTGTCCCGGTGGCCGGGCTCGTTGGCGATGAACCGTATCTTGCGGCTGGCCATGTCACGGATGAATCGTTCCGCCAGAGGATCGAGCGTCACGCTGGTCACGCGCAGCTCGAAGGCACGGGCCAGCCGGGACGCCAGCGAGACGAGGATGATGCCGGCGATGAAGCAGGCACCGATCTTCACACCGTCCGGGCGCTCGATGACGTTGACGACGGTCGTGTACAGGAACACCGCCGAGATCACGCCGAACCCGATGGTCCACTTGCGCTGCCCGGCCTTGTGCGCCGCGATGGTCACCGCGATCGCCGCGGAGCTGATCAGCACCAGCACACCGGTGGCGTAGGCGCCGCCCTGCGCGTCGACGTTGGCGTCGAACAGCCAGGTGACCAGGAACGCGACGAGGGTGAAGACGATGACCATCGGGCGTACTGCGCGAGCCCAGTGCGGGGCCATGCCGTAGCGCGGCAGATAGCGCGGCATCAGGTTGAGCAGGCCGGCCATGGCGGAGGCGCCGGCGAACCACAGGATGGCGATGGTCGAGACGTCGTAGACCGTGCCGAAGGCGCCACCGAGGTATTCGTGCGCGAGGTAGGCGAGCGCGCGGCCGTTGGCCGGACCGCCGGTCTTGAACGCGTTCTCCGGGATCAGCAGCGTGGTGATGAAGCTGGTGGCGATCAGGAAGACGCTCATGATGACCGCGGCGGCGGTCAGCAGCTTCTTGGTGTCCCGGATCCGGCCGGTCGGCTTCTCCTCGGTGTCCCCGGCATCGCCCTGGACATGCGGCATCACGGCGACACCGGTCTCGAAGCCGGACAGACCGAGGGCCAGCTTCGGGAACACGACCAGCGCCACGCCGATCATGACGAACACATTGCCGTGTTGCGCCGTCAGGGCGTTGCTCCAGTCGGTGACCACATGCCCGGCGGTGATGACGTGCCACAGGCCGACGATCACGACGACCACGTTGAGCGCGAGGTAGATGCCGACCAGGGCGACCGCGACACCGATCGCCTCCAGGAAGCCCTTGAGGAACACCGCGCCGAGCAGCGCCACCAGGAACAGGGTGATCACCATCTGGTGGCCGTGCAGAGTGCTGGTCAGATGCGGGTTCTCCACCAGGTGGGTGGAGGCGTCAGCGGCCGACAGCGTGATCGTGATGAGGAAGTCGGTGGCCGCGAAGCCCAGCAGGGTGAGCACGAACAGCTTGCCCTGCCAGAACGACAGCAGCCGCTCCAGCATCGCGATGGAGCCCTCGCCGTGCGGGCTCTCCTCGGCCACCCTGCGGTAGACGGGCAGGGCGCCGGCCAGGGTGACGATGACCAGCACGATGGTCGCGATCGGTGACAGCAGACCGGCCGCCAGGGCCGCGATGCCCGGCTGGTAACCGAGGGTCGAGAAGTAGTCGACACCCGTCAGGCACATCACGCGCCACCAGCGCTGGCCCTTGTGCGGGGGCTCCGGTTCGGCGTGGGGCCCGGTGTGGCCGCCGTGCTTGCCCATGTCGGACAGCCCCTCCAGCATCCAGTTGCGCAAGCGACTGGGTGGGGGGTGTTCGGTCGTGGCCATCGGCGTGCTCCTGTGTGCGGCTCAGCTCTTTCCGGCCATCACGCGGACGGCGGGCACCAGCGTAAGCAGAGAGTGACGTCTGGGCCCACGGATACGGGCTGGGCAGGCGTCAAGCTTGCGTTAAGAATGGCCCGGAAGCCGGAGAGCCGCATCAAGAAGCGGAGGCTGGAGAAGGTTCGCCGGGAGCACGGCCGTTCAGGTCAGGGTCGCACCGTCGACGCCTGGACGGCCACCGAGTGTCATGTTCTCAGAGCCTCGAACGCACCGCCTCACTCCATGCCGGAGGTCCGGAACACGCCGAGGGCCGTCTCATGGTCGAGGCGGCGGGCCAGGCGGTGCAGGGCGGTCGTGCCGCACAGCAGGGTGCCGGCCGCCTCGGAGACCCGGGCGCCCTCGTCGAGCAGGTACCACAGGTTCGGATTGCGGATCAGGACCTCGGGGTCGATCTCGACCCGGTTGCCGAGGCTGTCGCGCAGGACCAGGCGCTGGGCGACGCCGTCCAGCGGGCGCACCGCGGTCAGCCGATCGGTACGGACCCGGCGGGTGACCAGCAGCCGCCGCGCGGCGAGCCAGCCCGCACCGGCCGACACCCGCACCGGGAACAGAACGAGCAGCAACAGCAGCGCGAGGACGCCCCACAGGGCGCCGCGCCACCAGGTGAGCGTGCCGGCCGCCCAGTCGACGCACAGCAACAGCCCGAGCAGCAGACCGGCACAGCCGAGCGCCGCGCGCATGTCCGCGTTCCAGCCACGGTCGTACGCCACGCCCACGGTGCCGGCCGGGTGCGAGCCCATGGGCCGGGTGGGGGTGTCGTCGTGGCGCTTCATGGCTGAGACGTTAGACAGGCCAGGCCGGGCCGGAGCCGGGTCGAAGCGTTCCTTGACGGCGTCCTGACGGCCGGCGGGCGCTTTTTGACGGAACCCCGGCGAGCCCCGCGCGCCGCGGCTGCGCGAGGACTCCGCCGGGCACCGTCTCCAGGGGATTCTCATGGCGCTGTCACCACCCGGCGTGTCTCACAAGCCCCGGATGTCCATGCGCAGATGCCAGGTGTTGCGCCGGTGCACGGACAGCAGCTCCGACTCCAGCGGGGACGGGGGCACCGCGAGCACCGGGCACACCGCGTGGGCCAGGCAGTGCCGGGAGACCCGGCCCGAGAAGGCGCGCTGCAGACCGCGCCGGCCCGCGCCCACGACCAGGACGTCGCTCTCCCGGACCGCGGTCGCCACCAGCGCAGGTCCCGGGGCGCCGCGGACGACGGCCGGGTGCATCGGTACACCGGGGGTGTCCCCGCCGAAGGTCTCGTCGAGCACCGCGGCCAGCCGCTGTCCGGCGAGCCGCTGCCAGTCCTCGACGAGCAGGCCGGCGACGGGGGAGCGGCGCGCGGCGGGGTCACCGCCGGGCGGCTCCCAGGCCAGCACCGGCCACAGTTCGGCTCCCAGGCGCCGGGCCAGCGCGGTGGCCCGGCGCAGGGCCGTGACGCTGCCCAGGGAGCCGCTCACACCGACCACCACCCGAGCGGCCGACGAGCCGTCGTAACCGGACATCACCGTTCCATCCCACTCCCGTACCGGCGATTCGACCAGTCGGGCGGAGTGACGGTCCTCGGATGCGATAACGGCATCGAAACTTCCGAACCTGTTCCGGGTGATCAGCACACCCAGGAGACCGGTCCTTTGCGCGACATCTTGACGCCCCCACGCCCGTTTCCAGAGTCGCCGTCCGGTGGCTGGTCGGCAACAGCACGCTGATCGCGGGCGGCACGACGGTCACCGTCGTCGCGGTCTCCGCGTTCTCTTCGCTCGGTGGGGCGCCACCAAGGGCTGAGGCGCAGCCGCCTGGCGGGGCGGGAGGCGCCGCGCCGGCGGAACGCCTCCCGGGTGGTGGTCAGGCCGCCGTCATCACCTCGTCCGCACCGAGCGGGCGGTGCGGGCCGATGATCCGGCCGTCGGGCAGCAGCTCGCCGGTGTCCTCGAAGAGCAGGACGCCGTTGCACAGCAGACTCCATCCCTGCTCCGGGTGGTGCGCCACGAGACGGGCGGACTCCCGGTCGGCGGACTCGGCTGGCGGACACGGCGGCTGGTGCTGGCACATGGGTGGGATCTCTCGCTCTGTCGTGGTCATGGCCGTCCCCCGTGGTGATAAGTCGGTCGGAACCCAGTGTTGCCCTCTGGGCGTCATTCCGCAGGGATTTCGCAGCACCGCTTCTCACAGGTTCATGACGCGTCACCCGCCCGGACGGTTCAGTCCAAGTGCACTGTCCCTTTGGGTGGTTCGCAGTGGCCAAAACGGGCTAGTCCCTGCAGGCCAGACCCCTGACATGGTGATACCCCGCTTCCCTTCCGGGTAAGCGGGGTACGCGCGCGGCGGGGGACGCGCCCGGCCGGTCAGGCGGGCGAGCCCAGGACCGGCGGCCCCAGCAGCGGCACGGGGGTCGCCCGATGGGTCAGCACCGGGAGCAACTCCGTGACCGGGAACGGGCGGTGCGCCGGTATGCCCGGCGGGGCCGGCGCCAGCGGGACGAGCAGATCGCTGTCGGCCGGATGCCCCTCGGCTCCGTCGGCGGTGGTGTCGCCGTGCAGCCACAGGGTCAGCATGTACAGACCGGGCACCGACAGCAATCGAGCCTGGTACGGCTGTTGCAGCGCCTCGGCCTGATGCAGGGCGCGCTCGGTGGAGGTGACGTACGGGCCCTCGAAGAAGTGCGAGAAGGCCCAGCCGTCGGGCGTGAGCATGGTGTCGGCCGCGGCCACCGGCCGGTCGCCGCAGCGGATCAGGAAACGCCAGCCGGCCAGCCGGGTCGCGGACAGGCCCTGCGCGGTGATCGGGTCCAGCACATGCACGGGCAGCGGGAGTTCGGGTGTCGTCGGGCCCTGCGCGGCGCGCAGGGACGGGGTGCGGGCCTCACGGACCGCGGTGGGCGAGCCGAGTGCGGTGAGGACGGAGCGCAGGGCGGGCGCGGGGGCAGGGGGCACGTGGAGCGGCATGTGGGTCGCCTCTCTCGTTCGACAGGCGCGACGGCGCGAGGAGGGGTGGGGCGGACGACGCTGTCTGCTCACGCAAGGCCGGAAGGGTGGAGGCCCGGGTCGGTGAGCAGTCGGTGCGGCTCGGCCTGCCGCCCGTCACGGGGACGGCCTGAACACGGCAGGAACCGCGACCGAGGGCGTCAGCCTTCTGCCTTGTGGGCGAAGTTTATACGACGCCTGTTCGGCCGTTGTTTCGTCTATCCGATTTCCGGGGGAAGCGCAAGGCGGTAATACGTCGACGATTTGCGGGACTCCTCCCGGTTTTCGGACCGATCCTGCCTCGCTGACCTCGCCATATGCACCGGTAGCGGTCGGCCGAATGTCGTCGGCGTTTTTCACGAGTCGTCCGGGGGAACCCGAAGGTGCAGACTGTTGCATGCCCCGTGAATGTGCCGCGGGGAACATTCCGACAGCCTAGCGGGCTCCGGGCTCGCGCGGGACGTTATCGATCGCTTCCGCTGGGCATCATCCCCCCACTGACCGGGAGCCCCGGCGGCCGGAACGTCGGCCCGCCCATCCGAGGAGGGACACTTCGATGGGGGAGAAGGTCGTGGCAGGGCAGTTCGACCTGTCCGATCGCCAGCGCTACCGCGAAAAGCTCCAGAAGTGTCTGACGGGACTGGAGCGGCTGTTGCGCGAGAAGCGATTCGACCGTCCCAAGAACCTCATGGGAGTCGAGATCGAATTGAATCTCGCCGGGTCCGACGGCATGCCGAAAATGTTGAACGGACAGGTACTGGAGCGCATCGCGAGCCGTGATTTCCAAACAGAACTCGCCATGTTCAATCTGGAAGTCAACATCGCCCCACACCGATTGGGTGGCCGGGTATTCGACCGGCTCGCTGAGGAACTGCGCACCTCGCTCGCCTACGCCGACCGCAAGGCAGGCGAGGTGGACGCGGGCATCGTCATGATCGGCATCCTGCCCACGCTGGACCGCGACGACCTGGTCTCCTCCAACCTCTCCGAGGTCGACCGCTACACCCTGCTCAACGACCAGATCGTGGCCGCACGCGGCGAGGACTTCCGGCTCGACATCGAGGGCGTGGAGCACCTCGTCTGCACCTCCAAGTCGATCGTCCCGGAGGCCGCGTGCACCTCCGTGCAGTTGCACCTGCAGGTCACCCCGGCCCGGTTCGCGGACGTGTGGAACGCGGCGCAGGTGGCGACCGCCGCGCAGATCGCCGTCGGCGCCAACTCGCCGTTCCTGTTCGGCCACGAGCTGTGGCGCGAGTCCCGGCCCCCGCTGTTCCTGCAGTCCACCGACACCCGCCCGCCCGAACTCCAGGCGCAGGGCGTACGGCCGCGCACCTGGTTCGGGGAGCGGTGGATCAGCTCCGCGTACGACCTGTTCGAGGAGAACCTGCGCTTCTTCCCGGCCCTGCTGCCGATCTGCGACGACGAGGAGCCGCTGGACGTCATCGCGGCGGGCGGCACCCCCAGACTCGCCGAACTGGTGCTGCACAACGGCACGATCTACCGCTGGAACCGTCCGGTGTACGGCATCGCGGACGGCGTCCCGCACCTCAGGGTGGAGAACCGGGTGCTGCCGGCCGGGCCGACCATCACCGATGTGATCGCCAACGCGGCCTTCTACTACGGCCTGGTCCGCGCCCTCGCCGAGGAGTCCCGGCCGGTGTGGACCCGGCTGCCCTTCGCCGCGGCCGAGGCCAACTTCGACACCGCGTGCCGGTACGGCATCGACGCGCGGTTCGTGTGGCCCCGGCGCGGGCGCTACGGAGGCACCGCGGCGGTCGACGCGGTCACCCTGATCCGCGACGAACTGCTGCCGCTGGCCTCGGCCGGGCTGGACGCATGGGGCGTGGAGGCGGCCGACCGCGACCTCTACCTCGGCGTCATCGAGGAGCGCTGCCGGCGGCGGGTGAACGGGGCGTCCTGGCAGGCGGCCACGTTCCGTCGCTGTCTGGAGCAAGGCCTGTCCCGGGAGGCGGCGCTGGCGGCGACGACGCGGAGGTATGCCGAGCTGATGCATGTGGGGGAGCCGGTCCACACGTGGCCGGTGGGGTTGCCCGAGCCTGTTCCGCTGGGATGACGGTCGGGCGGTGCGCGGGCTGAGCGTCCTGCGGACCGGCGGTCCGGGCCGCGGGGGCTGAGCGCCGTTGCGGCGGCCGGCGGCCGGGCGGAGTCGCCAGGGGGCTCGGCCCGCCGCGCGGATCCTTCTGCGATCCTTGCGAGGCAGAGGTGGGCCAGGGGGCCCATGATGCGCAGGGAGGCAGGGGTGCAGGTGGAGGCTGACTCGGTGGCCGATTCCGGGGCGCGCGAGCGCGGCCCGCGGCGGATCCTGAGGGACGAGGCAGTGCTCGTCCTCGCGCTCTCGCTGGGGGCGAGCGGGGTCTCCGCGCTGATCAGCTTCATCGGCTCGGTCACCAAGCCGGGCGGCCTGAAGGACCAGGCGGCCACCCTCAACGCCTCCGCCGCGCCCGGCCGCCCCTGGCTCGACCTGGCCTGGCAGCTGTTCGGCATCGCCACCGCGCTGGTCCCCGTCGCGCTCGTCGCCCACTTTCTGCTGCGCGAGGGCGCGGGCCTGCGCACCCTCGGCTTCGACCGCACCCGGCCCTGGCCCGACCTGGCCCGGGGCGCCGGGATCGCGGCGGTGATCGGCAGCACCGGGATCGCCTTCTACCTGGCCGCCCGCGGCCTCGGCTTCAACCTCACGGTCGTACCCGAGGCACTGCCGGACGTGTGGTGGAAGTACCCGGTGCTGGTCCTGTCCGCCCTGCAGAACGCGATCCTCGAAGAGGTCATCGTCGTCGGCTATCTGCTGCGCAGGCTGGGCCAGTTGGGCTGGACCCCGGGCACCGCGCTGGTGGCCAGCGCGGTCCTGCGCGGCTCGTACCACCTCTACCAGGGCATCGGCGGCTTCCTCGGCAACATGGTCATGGGCGTGGTGTTCGTGTACCTGTACCGCCGCTGGGGACGGGTCGGTCCGCTGGTCGTCGCGCACTCCCTGCTCGACATCGGTGCGTTCGTCGGCTACGCCCTCCTCGCGGGGAAGGTGGGCTGGCTGCCGACGGCCTGAGGACCGGCGGGCGTTCCGCTCAGGCGTGCAGCTCGCCCTCGATGACCGTGACCGCGCGGCCGGTGAGCAGGGTGCGGTCGCCGCGCAGGCCGGTGCGGACCAGGCCGGTGCGCCGGGACGCCTGCAGCCCGATGAGGTCGTCGCGGCCGAGACGCGCGGACCAGTACGGGGCGAGCACGGTGTGGGCGCTGCCGGTGACCGGGTCCTCGTCGATGCCGACGTTCGGGAAGAAGCAGCGGGAGACGAAGTCGTAGCCGCGGGACGGGTCCTCGGCTCGGGCGGTGGCGATGATGCCGCGCGAGGAGTAGGCGCCGAGGGACTTGTGGTCCGGTGCGAGGCCGAGGACCGTCTTCTCGTCGGCCAGCTCCACCAGCAGGTCGCCGACGTTCGGGCCGGTGTCGAAGGCGGCGACGGGCACCGCGCCGAGGGCCTCGGCGACCCCGGCCGGGACCTCGGCCGGGGTGAGCGGGGCCGTGGGGAAGTCGAGGGTGATCGAGCCGTCCGCGGCGGGCGTGGCGATGAGCACGCCGCTGCGGGTGGTGAACCGCACCGGGCCCGGGTGGGCGCCGGTGGTGTGCAGGACGTGGGCCGTGGCGAGCGTGGCGTGCCCGCACATCGCCACCTCGGCGACGGGCGTGAACCAGCGCAGCGCCCAGTCCGCCTCGCCGCCCTCGGGCAGCCGGTGCGCGAACGCCGTCTCGGCGTGGTTGACCTCCATGGCGACATGTTGGAGCCAGTCGTCGTCCGGGAAGACGTCGTCCAGGAGCAGGACTCCGGCCGGGTTGCCGGCGAAGGGGCGGTCGGTGAAGGCGTCCACGATTCGAATGCGCATGACGCCGACGCTAGTGGCAGTGCCCGGCGCCGGCCCAAGGCCAATTCACCGGCCCTGGCTTGATTCCCGCAGGGTGGCGGCGCCCGCCCGCGCCCACGGAGCGAGCTGGGCGGCGCCGAACGAGACCTCCAGCACGAGGAACGGCCACAGCACCCCGGGTCCGCCGTGCGCCAGCGCGTACGCCTGCCACAGGGAGAACAGGGCGCGTGCGGTGCCGTCGAGCAGGCCGTGCAGAGGCAGCGGCCGTACGACGCGCAGGACGGACCAGACCACCACGACCGAGCCCATCAGGTTGGCGTACAGGGTCTGCAGGGGGCTGAGCGCGGGCATGGTGCCGAGGCCGACCGCGTCGCCCGTGGCCGACAGCAGGCGATGGACCAGCGCATACGTCCAGGGCGTCGCGAAACCGGCGGTGACGATCAGGTCGTACCAGCCGCTGGTGCGAACAAGGCGCAGATAGGCGGGGGAGGCAGGGGTCATCGGAGGCTCCTCGGGGGCTCCTGGACGGGCTCGCTCGGGCGCCGCCCACGCTAGACAGCGGAGTACGCTCCAAGGTCAAGTCGACCAAGCGGCGGGGGAGTCATGCGCATCGGGGAACTGGCCGCGCGGACGGGGCTGTCGAAGGACACCCTGCGCTTCTACGAGAAGGTCGGCCTGCTCGACGGAGACCGGCTGCCCAACGGCTACCGCGACTTCCCGCCGGAGACCGTGGTCTGGCTGCGTTACGTCCGCACCGCCCGGGCGCTCGGCTTCACCCTGGCCGAGATCGCCCGGCACGGCGAGGAACTGCGGAACGCCCCGGACAGCGCCGAGGCCCTGTCCGCCCTCTTCGAGGACAAGATCCGGGTCATCGACGAGCGCATGGCCGAACTGTCCGCACTCCGCGCGGATCTGACCTCGCGCGTAGGCACGGGCTGCCCGCTGCGCGCGGCGGACCGGGCCCTCTGAGAGAGGCCCCGGCAGGCCCGTCGGCGTACGACACGTCGAGCTATGCGCTGGTCGACGGCGTCGGTTCCCGGCGGTGCTCCAGCCATGTGCGGCTCAGGTCATCCCAAATCGTCTGGTAGCTGGCGAAGACCCCGCCAAGGTGGGCATACGTAAGATCACCGGCTGCCGTTGACGCCATCAGGTATTCGAGGTCATCGGCAAGGCGCTGGAAGCGGTACTGCGCTTCCTCCATCAGGATCCACCGGGAGCGCCAGTTGAAGAACGGCTCGACGGCCCCGAGCAGCGTCCCCAGGGCCACCAGCGCAAAGGCCAGACCGGCCCAGGTGTTGAGGTTCTGCAGGCCCAGAATGATGGTGGACGCGGCGGACAGCGCCAGCGTCAGGATCTTGATCGCCGAAGCGCTTCTGCGAAAGCTCTGCTTCTTGCCGCGGGTGTAGTCGTTGCCTTGCCGGATCTTGTCCAGCAGGAGGACCGCCGTCTCCCTCGGGCTGAGACCTGCGCCTGGTCCACCGTTCGACTGCACTCCGCCCCCAAGGATTCGTCGCCACTGTGCGGCTCGACCAGGCAGACGCCGGCCTGCACCATGCGGTTCCGCGGTGCCTTCGCCCGCCGGCCGTCCCGGCTGCCCGGCTGTGTTTCGAGGAGGGCCTTGTCATGCGATCGGTTCCGATATATCGTTGAGGCATCGCGAATGATACGCGATGTAGACGTGACAGATCAGCGATGGAATGGAGTGATCGCAATGCGTACTCACGGATTCGAGCGTGGACATCGGCACGAGGGTCCCGGTCAGCGGGGCATGGGTGGATTCGAGGGGCGACGGGCGGCCTTCGGGCCCTTCGGCCCGGGTGGTCCGGGGTTCGGCCCCGGCGGACCTGGATTCGGACCCGGCCCCTGGGGACCCAGGGGACGTGGTGGCCCGAGGGGACGGGCCCGGCGCGGTGACGTGCGGGCCTCGATCCTGGCCCTGCTCAAGGACCGCCCCATGCACGGCTACGAAATGATCCAGGAGATCGCCGAACGCAGCGGCGGCGCGTGGAAGCCCAGCCCCGGATCGGTCTACCCCACGCTCCAGCTGCTGGAGGACGAGGGCCTGATCGCCAGCGAGACCGAGGGCGGCAAGAAGCTGTTCGCCCTCACCGACGACGGGCGCAGCGCCGCCGACGCGGGCTCCGACGCGCCCTGGGAGGAGGCTTCGCGCGGGGTCGACTGGGAGGCCCTCACGGAGATCCGTCAGGCCGGCTTCGGTCTGATGGAGGCCTTCAGCCAGGTCTGGAAGACCGGCAGCAAGGAACAGCGCGAGAAGGCGCTCACCGTCATCAACGAGGCCCGCAAGAAGCTGTACCTGATCCTCGCCGACGAGCACTGAGGCTCGCAGGCGCGGCGAGGCGCCCCGCGCGGTGATCCGTGCGGGGCGCCTTCGCGTCCCCGGGGTCGCCGGGGAGTGCGCGTGCCCGGCCGGCCGGGGCGCTAGGCGACCAGTCCGGCCAGCTTGCGCAGCGACTCGTTCAGGGCGGCCGTCGCCGAGTCCTTCAGTTTGCCCGCCATCAGCGACACGGCCGCGCCGGTGAACTCGCCGTCGATGCGCACGGCCGTGGCGTCGCCGTCGGGGGTGAGGGTGTAGCGGGTGGCGACCGTCACCGCCATCGGGCCCTTGCCGCGAATGGCGAACACCCGCGCCGGCTCCAGCTCCTCGATGGTCCAGTCGACCTCGGCCGGAAAGCCCATCAGCTTCATGTTCTCCTGGAACGTCCCGCCCACGGCCAGGGCCTGCGGGCCTCCCTCGGGGAAGCTGGTGTGGGTGGCGTTCCACTCGCCGTACGACGACCAGTCGGTGAGCTGGGCCCACACCTTCTCGGCCGGTGCCTGGATGCGTGCCTCCGCGCTGACTTCGGCCATGCGACCACCCCTTCGGAATCGGGCGTAGCGGGCTACGGTGTCGCGGAACGTAGCGGGAGGGGCGCGAACATTCAATACTGATGAACCGTCAGGAATGCCGGTCGGTGGCCGCGCTCTCCATGTCGGTGGGGGACGTGCGGGGGAGCGGAGCGGTTGTGTGCAGGGCGCATGGCAAGGCGGCGCGCGCCCCTCGGGTCGGATCGGCCGAATCTCCTCCGTAAGGATGAGATTCCGGTGGTCGATGTCCACTCCGTGCGGGACGCGAAGATGGTTCCAGTCGTGGATGACTCGGCCCGCCGAGGCTGATGGGGTAGGGGATGTGCAACCCCGTACAGCCCCTTGGACCGCCCATGACGAGGCGGTTTCGCACATGGACGACGATGCCGCGCTCGGTGTGGAGCAGGCAGCGGTGGTCGCCGGTGCCCGCCGCCGGGCCGTCCGGGACGGGGACCGGCAGATCGACACCGCCCATCTGCTGCACTCCCTCCTGGAACACGACCCCGAGGTCCGCGCCGCCGTCGGCGGCCCACCGCGGCTCGCCCGGCTGCTCGGCTACCTCGTGCAGCGCAGCATCGGCTACGGACTGCGCTGGCAGGGCAGCGTGGAGGACTCCGGCGCGCTCGCCGTCCTCCCCGCCACGGCCGTACCCGGCCCACGGGACCCCAGGGACGCCGTCGGCTGGTCGCCCACCGCGGCCGCCGCCCTGGCCGACGCCCGCGAGCGGGCCCGCCGGCGCGGCGAGCCCCGCGTCACCGGCGTCGACCTCCTCGCCGCGCTCACCGCGGACCCGGCGTCCCGGGCCGTCGAGGTGCTCGAACGCGCCGGCATCCGGGACCTGGACGCGCGCATCGCGGACGGCGTCGAGGAGCGCGCGAGCGACGGCGAACCGGCCCGCTGACGGCACCGCACGTCCAGCCCCTGAGACAGGTGTCATCGGGGGTGACGCTCATGTCGCCGCCTGTCATCATGTGCCGGTGCATACGTCAGACAGCAGTCAGGGCAGCCGTGGCAAGGGCGTCGGGCTCGGTCTCGCGCTCGCCTCGGCACTCGCCTTCGGCGGGTCCGGAGTGGCCGCCAAGCCGCTGATCGAGGCGGGGCTCGACCCGCTCCACGTGGTCTGGCTGCGGGTGGCCGGCGCCGCCCTCGTCATGCTGCCGCTCGCCGTGCGGCACCGTGCGCTGCTGCGCCGGCGCCCCGCGCTGCTCGCCGGGTTCGGACTGCTCGCCGTCGCCGGGGTCCAGGCCTGCTACTTCGCCGCGCTCTCCCGGATCCCGGTGGGCGTGGCCCTGCTCATCGAGTACCTGGCCCCCGCGCTGGTGCTGGGCTGGGTGCGGTTCGTGCAGCGGCGGCCCGTGACCCGTGCCGCCGCGCTCGGCGTGGTCCTCGCGGCCGGCGGCCTCGCCTGTGTGGTGGAGGTCTGGTCGGGGCTGAGCTTCGACGCCCTCGGCCTGCTGCTCGCGCTCGGCGCCGCCTGCTGCCAGGTCGGCTACTTCGTCCTCGCCGATCACGGCGGCGACGCCGGCGACGAGGCGCCGGACCCGCTCGGCGTCATCGCCTACGGACTGCTCGTCGGCGCCCTCGTCCTGACGCTTGTCGCCCATCCCTGGACCATGCGCTGGTCGGTGCTTTCCGGCTCCGCGCACATGAACGGCACCGCCGTACCGGCCCTCGTCCTGCTGGGCTGGATCGTGCTGATCGCCACCGTCGTCGCGTACGTCACCGGAGTGCTGTCCGTGCGGCGGCTGTCCCCGCAGGTCGCGGGCGTCGTCGCCTGCCTGGAGGCGGTCATCGCGACCGTGCTGGCCTGGGTCCTGCTCGGCGAGCACCTGGCCGCGCCGCAGATCGCCGGCGGCGCCGTCGTCCTCATCGGCGCGTTCATCGCCCAGTCCTCGACCCCTGCCAAGGGTTCCGGCGAGCCGGTGGCCGCGGGCGGCGGGGAACGCGAGTTGTCCGAGCGCCGTACGTCCGCCTAAGGTGCCGGTCATGCCGTCCACGCTCGTCCTTCCGCCCCCGGCCGCCTGAGGCGGGCCTCCGGGACACCAGCCCCGCGCATGTGCGCGGGGCGGGACGGTGCTGCCCGCAGATGAAGTCCGCGCGCCCCGCTCCAGCGGGCCGCCCTCGAACTTCCGCACCGACGTGTGCGCTTCTGCGGAGAGATCCCTTGACGACGTCGAACCCTGCTTCCGGCCTGCCCGTAGGGCGTGGCCTGCTCTATCTGATCATCACCGGTGCCGCCTGGGGCACGGCCGGTGCCGCCGCCTCCCTGGTCTACCGCACCAGCGACATGGGCGCCTTCGGGCTGTCCTTCTGGCGCTGCGCGCTGGGCCTGCTCCTGCTGCTCGCCGGACGGGGCGTGCGCCCGCGCGTCCGCCCGGCCACCACCGAACCCCTGGCCCGCAGGGCCGGCCGGGTCCTCGCCACCGGCCTCGGTCTCGCGGTGTTCCAGACCGCCTACTTCGCCGCCGTGGAGTCGACCGGGCTGGCCGTGGCCACCGTCGTCACCCTCGGCGCGGGCCCCGTGCTCATCGCGCTCGGCGCCCGGCTGCTGCTCGGGGAACGGCTCGGCGCCGGCGGGGTACTTGCGGTCGCCGGGGCGCTCGCCGGGCTGGCCGTGCTGACGTTCGGCGGCTCCGCCGCGACCGTACGCCCGGCCGGTGTGCTCCTGGCGCTCGCCTCGGCCGCGGGCTACGGCGCGATGACCCTGCTGACCCGCTGGTGGGGCAGGGACGGCGGCGCCGACGCCTCCGACACCACGGTCGGGGCCTTCGCGGTGACCGGCCTGTGCCTGCTGCCGTTCGCGCTGCACGAGGGTCTGCTCCCGCACACCGCCCACCCGGCGCGGCTGCTGTGGCTCGTGCTCTACATCGCCGCCGTGCCCACGGCTCTCGCCTACGCCCTGTATTTCGCCGGGGCGGCCGTCGTACGGTCCGCCACCGTCTCCGTGATCATGCTCCTGGAGCCGGTGACCGCGGCCGTGCTCGCCGTCGTCCTGCTCGGCGAGCGGCTGACGGCGAGCACGGCGGCCGGCACGCTGCTCCTGCTCGGCGCGGTCGCGGGTCTCGCCGTGAGCGAGGCCCGCGGCACCGGCCGACGGGAGTCGGTCCCCGTGTGACGTTTCTGCGCGCCTTCGGACGGTCCCGGTCCTACGGCCGCTTCAGGTAGTCCGGCAGCTCGATGCCGGGCGCCAGGTCGGTGTTGGGGACCGGGGCGCCGTAGCCGGCCCGGACCGGGACGACGCCGGCCCAGTGCGGCAGGGTGACGTCCTCCGGCTCGTCGGTCGCGCCGCCGGTGCGGAGCTTGGCCGAGACCTCGTCCAGGTCCAGGCGGATCACCGCGGTGGCGGCCAGCTCCTTCTTGTTCGCGGGCCGGGAGTCGGCGGCGCGGCCCGGCACGATGTGGTCCACCAGCGCGTCCAGCGCCGCCCGCTTCTCCTCCGGGTCGGTGACCTGGCGGGCGATGCCGTGCATCACCACGGAGCGGTAGTTGAGGGAGTGGTGGAAGGCGGAACGCGCCAGCACCAGCCCGTCCACGTGGGTGACCGTCAGGCACACCGGCAGGCCCGGGTCGGACTCGCCGGCCGCGCGCAGCGGACGGGAACCGGTGGAACCGTGCAGATAGAGCCGCTCGCCGACCCGGCCGTACAGCGTCGGCAGCACCACGGGGGCTCCATCGCGGACGAAGCCGAGGTGGCAGACGTACCCCTCGTCGAGTATCGCGTGCACCAGCTCCTTGTCGTACGACGCCCGGTCCGCGGAGCGTGTGGGCACGGTGCGGTCGGTCGGGGTGTAGGCGGCGGCCTGGGTTTCCTCGGTCGTCCCCTGCATGGCGGTCCCTCCGTGGCGAACGATTGGCGATCGGTATTGCACTAGTGCATAATGCTCTTTGTGCTAGGAGAGTATCCCATTGCAGGGCGTGGCGCAGCAGAGATCGCGGCCAGCGTCGAGCGCGCGGTCGGCGCCGGCGAGCTGGTGCCGGGCCAACCGCTCCCTCCCATGCGGGAGTTGGCTACCCGGCTGGGCGTGAATCCCAACACCGTCGCGGCCGCGTACCGCACCCTGCGCGAGCGCGGAGTGATCGAGACCGCCGGCCGCCGGGGCAGCCGTGTCCGGTCCAAGCCGGCCACCACCGGACGCGAGGAACTGCGCGTGGAGGTCCCGGCCGGCGGCCGAGACCTGGCCGCCGGCAACCCGGACCCGGCCCTGCTGCCCCGACTCGCCCCCGCTCTCGCCGCGGCGGCGAAGGAGGGCGACCGGCGACCCGTCCGCTACGGCGACGACCCCGTCGATGAGGACCTCGCCCGCCTCGCCCGCGCCGAACTCGACGCCGACGGCGTCCCCGAGGGCCCGCTCACCGTGACCTCCGGCTCCCTCGACGCCATCGAGCGCGTCCTGACCGCCCACCTCAGACCGGGCGACGCGGTCGCCGTCGAGGACCCCGGCTGGGGCAGCGTCCTCGACCTGGTCCCCGCGCTGGGGCTGCGCACCCTCCCGGTGGGCCTGGACGACGACGGCCCGCGCCCCGACGACCTGCGCCGCGCCCTGGAGTCCGGGGCCCGCGCGCTGATCGTCACCGACCGCGCGCAGAACCCGACCGGCGCCTGTGTGACCGCCACGCGCGCGCGTGCCCTGCGCGCGGTCCTGCGCGACCATCCGCGGACCCTGCTGATCGAGGACGACCACGGCCACGGCATCGTCGACCTCCCGCTGCACCCCCTCGCGGGCGGCACCCACCACTGGGCCGTCATCCGCTCCGCCTCCAAGGCCTACGGCCCCGACCTGCGCGTCGCCGTCCTCACCGGCGACCCGGTCACCGTGGACCGGGTACGGGGCCGCCAGCGCCTGGGCCCCGGATGGGTGAGCCTCCTGCTGCAGCGGGCCGTGGTCCGGCTGTGGACCCAGGGCGCGGTGGACCGGGTGGCGGTGGCACGGGCCTATGGCGCGCGCAGGGACGCGCTGGTCGACGCCCTGGCGGACCGGGGAGTCGCCGCCCACGGCCGCAGCGGCATGAACGTATGGGTGCCGGTCCCCGACGAGACCGGTGCCGTGGCCCGCCTCCTGCAGGCGGGCTGGGCGGTCGCCCCGGGCGCCCGCTACCGCCTGAACAGCCCGCAGGCGATCCGCATCACGGTCTCGACGCTCACAGAGGGGGACATCACCTCTCTGGCAGATGTGGTGGCAGCGGCGGTACGCCCCTCTCCGGCGCGCGTTTATGGCTAGGGGAAGCGAAGCAGGGGCGCGGGGAACTGCGCGAGTACCGGCCACGCATGGCCGGTACTCGCGCACGACTCCTCACGCCCCTCCCCATTAGGCGCCCTTCCGCCCCCGAACCTGCGTAAGCGCGGCCCCCGCGAGAACGATCACGGCCCCCACCGGTGTGGTCCATCGCAACGATTCCCCAAGAATCGCAACACCCGCAGCCGTGGCGATGACCGGAATGAAGTACGTGACCATCTGAGCGGTAGTGGGCCCGACTTCAGCAACCAACCCGTACTGAATCAGCACCGCCAGCCCCGTACCCAGCACCCCCAGCGCGGCGATCGCCAGCAGCGGCACCAGATCGACATGCGTGGGGAACCCGGCGAACAACGGCGTCACAACCGCCAGTTGAAGCGCTGCAAGCATCAGCTGCGCCCCCGTCATCGACAGATGGGAGTTGCCCGTGCCCGCGAGCGTCCGGCGGACGTAGATCCAGCCCACCGGATAGCTCAGCGACGCCAGCAGGGCCATCGCCGTACCCGTGGCGTCCAGCCCGTGGAAGCCCTGCCAGGCCCCCAGCACGGTCAGCACCCCGAGGAAGCCGAGACCGAGCCCGGCCACGCGGACCCGGGTCGGCCGGTCCTCGGACAGGGCGACCAGCGACAGGGCCATGCCCCACAGCGGGGACGTCGCGTTGCAGATGCCCGCCAGCGTGGACGGGATCGTCAGCTCGGAGTAGGCGAAGAGGGAGAAGGGAAGGGCGTTCAGGAAGAACGCGGCGACCGCCATGTGGCCCCACAGCCGCGCACCGCGCGGCGGCTTCTCCCGTTTGACCGCCATCGCCGCGGCCAGCACCGCCGTACCGAACACGAGCCGCCCGAGGGTGACCTGGAAGGGTGCATAGCCTTCGGTCCCCACCTTGATCAGCAGGAAGCTGAAGCCCCAGATCAGGGACAGGGCGCAGAAGCGGAGCCGCCAGTCGAGACGGGGGCGGGGACGGGCGGGTGCGGGGGACAGGGTGCTGCGGGATGAGGTGACCGTGCTCATGGGCTCCACGATGCTGGAGGGCAACCTCGTAGCACAATTGAGATTTGGCAACGGGTATCTCTTAGAATCACTTACATGTTGAACCTGGAGCGCCTGCGCACCCTGGACGCCCTCGCCCGGCACGGCTCGGTCAGCGCGGCCGCGGACGCGCTGCACGTCACCACGTCCGCCGTCTCCCAGCAGCTGGGCAAGCTGGAGCGTGAGATCGGCCAGCAGCTGCTGGCCAGGAACGGCCGCGGAGTGCGGCTCACGGACGCCGGGCGCCTGCTCTCGGAGCACGCGGCACGCATCCTGTCGCTGGTCGAACTCGCCGAGTCCGACCTGGAGGCGCACCGCGGTCAGGTCGTCGGCGAACTCAGGCTCTCGGCGTTCCCGACGGCCGCCCGCGGACTCTTCCCGGCCGCGCTCGGCGCGCTCCGGGCCGAGCATCCCGGGCTGCGCGTACGCTCCAGCGAGCTGGAGCCGGAGCAGGGCATCGCCGGTGTCGTCCGCGGCGACCTGGATCTCGCTGTGGTGCTGGACTGGTACAACAAGCCGATGCCCGTGCCCGACGGCCTGGTCAAGGCGCCCCTGCTGGACGACCCGGCAGAGGTCGCCATGCCGGTCGGGCACCGGCTCGCCGGCCGGGAGGAGGTCGACCTCACCGAGTTCGCCGAGGACGAGTGGATCACCTGGGGCGAGGGCGAGTTCTGCCACGAGTGGCTGATGTTCACGCTGCGCTCCAAGGGCGTCGAGCCGATCGTCGGCCACCGCGCGGGCGAGACCCACACCCAACTCGGCCTGGTCGCCTCCGGGTTGGGCGTGTGCATCGCACCGCTGCTGGGCCGGCACCCGGTCCCGGCCGGCGTGGTCCTCGTGCCGCTCAGGCAGCGGGTGCGCCGGCATGTGTACGTGGTCTGGCGGGCGGACGCCGACCGCCGCCCCTCGATCCGCGCGGCGGTGGACGCCCTGCGCTCGGCCGCCCGGCAGTTCGGCTGAGCCCGGCCCGGCCGGTTCCTACGCCCCGCCCAGTTTCCGGAAGTCCCAGGAGACGATCTTCTCCGGGGTCAGCCGGGTCCAGGCGTGCCGGCCGTCGTGCGGCATCTCGTCCAGGCCGAAGTTCTTCCGCGCGAACAGCGTCTCGGCCGTGTCGAGTTCGGCGCACAGCTCCCCGGTACGCGGCGCCTCGCCCACGAACTCCACCCGGCCGGACAGCTCGACCCCGCGCAACTGGTCGTACTCCTCGCCGGAGTCGACCATCACGGCCACCCGCGGATCGCGTCGCAGCTGCGCCCAACGCCTGCTACGCACCACCGAGTACAGCCACAGCGAGGTGCCGTCCCAGGCGAACCACAGCGCGCTGACATGCGGAGCGCCGTCCGCCGAGACGGTCGCGACCCGGCAGGTGCGCTGACCGGTGAGGAACTCGTCCAGCTCACCGGGCGTCATCATGATCTTTCGGCCCCGGCGCTGCTGCGTGACGGTCATGCGGCCCCCTCTTCTCTCACATCGTGCCGGCGAACTATCTTGTCCTCGCGATCCTCTGACATCACGTCAGAAAAGAGAACGGGTCGTCTTCAAGGGGGCGTGCCATGCCGTCGTACGAACAGCTCAGCGAACTCCTCGACCCCGTGAGCACCGTCCTGCTCACCGTGGAGTGCCAGCAGGGGGTCGTCGGCCCGGACAGCGCCCTGCCCGAACTGGCCCGCGAGGCCCGCTCCTCCGGTGCGCTGCGCAATGTGGCCCGGCTGGTCGCAGCCGCCCACGACAGTGGCGTGCAGGTCGTCCACGCGATCGCCGAGCGCCGCCCGGACGGCCGCGGCGCGAGCCGCAACGCCCGGCTGTTCCGGGCCGCGGAACGGCTGCCGGTGCAGCAGCTGTCCGGCACCACGGCGGTCCGTGTCGCACCCCCGATCGAGGTCGCCGAGGAGGATTTCGTCGTACGCCGGATGCACGGCCTGTCCCCGATCCACGGCACCGATGTCGACGCCCTGCTGCGCAACCTCGGCTGCCGCACGCTCATCGTCACCGGTGTCTCCGCCAACGTGGCGATACCCAACGCGGTGTTCGACGCGGTCAACCTCGGCTATACGGCCGTCGTCCCGGCCGACGCCGTCGCGGGGGTGCCCGCCGACTACACCCCCGCGATGATCAGGCACACCCTCGCGCTGGTCGCCACGGTCGCGACCACCGACGAGGTGCTCGGCTGCCTCAAACGGCCGCGCAGGGCCTGAGTCCGGGCCCTGAGACCAGGCTGAGGCGGCTCAGGCCAGCTTGATGTCCTCGCCGGAGACCGTGATCTTCTCGGCGGCCAGCGGCTGGGTCGCCGGACCCTGTTTGACACTGCCGTCCGCGACGGAGAAGTGGCTGTTGTGACACGGGCAGACGATCACACCGCCCGCCACGCTGCCCACCGCGCACCCCTGGTGGGTGCACTTGGCGGAGAACGCCTTGAACGTGCCGGCCGCCGGCTGGGTGACCACCACACCGTGGTCCTTGAAGATCTTGCCGCCTCCCTCGGGGATGTCGGAGGTCTTGGCGAGGGCGGTGCCGCCGGCGGAGCCGCCGCCGTTCTGCGACGCGCCCGAGGAGCCGGTGCTCCCGGAGGAGCCGGCCGTACCGCCCGTGCCTGTCGCGCCTGTCGTGCCGGAGGAACCGGATCCGGTGTCGGAGGAGTTGTCGCCCGAGCCGCAGGCGGTCAGCGCGGCGGCGAGCCCCGCCGCTCCCGCCGCCGCCACGACCGCACGGCGGGCGGGTCCGGTTACCGGCTGGGGCGATGCGCTGGTCATGTGGGTTCCCTTCCGCGGAGCTTCTCGTGATCCGTCCAGGGGTACGGCGCCCGGGCGCCACCCGTTCAGACGGGCACCCAGATCCTTGCGGTCGCGGCATGAGACGGCCGTAAGCCACAGCTGTCGGTCCGCTGTCGGCCCGGCCCGTCGGGCCGCCGGCCCTACCCCAGTAACCTGGGGCGATGCTCAAGGAAGTCACCGCGACCCGCTACATCACGCCGCTGCGTGAGGGCGGCTCGCTGCCGGGGCTCGTCGAGGCCGACGACTTCGGGACCTACGTCATGAAGTTCACCGGTGCCGGACAGGGCCGCAAGACCCTGGTCGCCGAGGTGGTGTGCGGCGAACTCGCCCGCCGCCTCGGATTCCGGATGCCCCGGCTGGTGACCGTCCAGCTGGATCCGGTCCTCGGACTCGGCGAGCCGGAGCAGCAGGTGCAGGAGCTGCTGCGGTCCAGCGGCGGCACCAACCTCGGTATGGACTTCCTCTCCGGCGCCCTCGGCTACGACCCGCTCGCCTTCCCGGTGGAGCCCGAGGAGGCCGGTCGGATCGTCTGGTTCGACGCGCTGATCAACAACGTGGACCGGTCCTGGCGCAATCCCAACCTGCTCGTGCACCGCGACGGGCTGTGGCTCATCGACCACGGCGCCACGATGATCTGGCATCACAACTGGCCCTCCGCCGAGGCCTCCGCCGCCCGCCCCTATGACGCGGGCGACCACGCCCTCGCCCGCTTCGCCCCGGACGTCACCGCCGCCGCGGCCGAGCTGGCACCCCGCGTCACCGAGGACCTGCTCGCCGAGGTCACCGCCGAGATCCCGGACGCCTGGCTCGCCGGCGAGCCGGGCTTCGACAGCCCGGACGACCTGCGCCGGGCCTACGCACGTCCGCTGCTCGCCCGGGCGGCCGTCGTCCACGAGCGCATCACCGGCATCGAGGGGACCAAGTGAGCGAGACCCACATCCACATGGCCGGCCATGTCACCGAGCGGCACATCACCCGGGCGGGCCAGGGCGGCGACCGGGACGTGTTCGAGTACGCGCTGCTGCGGGTCGTACCGCGCGTGGAGCGCGGTGAGTGCGTCAACGCGGGCGTGCTCGTCTACAGCCGGGCCAAGGCCTACGTCGGCGCCCGTACCCACCTGGACGAGGCCCGGCTGCTGGCCCTGGACCCGGCGGCGGACGTGGCCGGGATCCGGGCCGCGCTCGACGCGATCGAGCGGCACTGCGCGGGTGGCGAGGAGGCGGGGCAGGCGGCCCGGGACGACGCCGGGCGCCGCTTCCGCTGGCTGATCGCGCCCCGCTCCACCGTCGTCCAGCCCGGTCCCGTGCACACCGGACTGACCGCCGACCCGGCGGCCGAGACGGAGCGCTTGCTGGACCTCCTGGTGAGGTAATGGATCACACGCACCCGGTGTGCCGTTGACACCGGGTGCCAGGGCTTCTAGCGTCACCTGTGCTGAAGGTACTAAGCGGTCGCTCACCGCATCAGACAGGCTCTCTCAGGAGCCAGACAGGTTCTCTCAAGGGCGAGGAGAAGCAGCAATGTCCACCACTGAACAGCGGGTCGCGATCGTCACCGGCGCGGCGCGCGGCATCGGCGCCGCCACCGCCGTACGACTGGCCGCCGAGGGTCGCGCGGTCGCCGTGATCGACCTGGACGAGGCCGCCTGCAAGGACACCGTCGAGAAGATCACCGCGGTCGGCGGCAAGGCGATCGCGGTCGGCGCCGACGTCTCCGACGAAGCGCAGGTCGAGGCGGCGATCGCCCGGATCGTCGAGGAGCTGGGCGCCCCGACGATCCTGGTCAACAACGCGGGTGTGCTGCGCGACAATCTGCTGTTCAAGATGAGCGTGTCCGACTGGGACACCGTCATGAACGTCCATCTGCGCGGCTCGTTCCTGATGACCAAGGCCGTCCAGAAGCACATGGTCGACGCGGGCTTCGGCCGGATCGTCAACCTGTCCTCCTCCTCGGCGCTCGGCAACCGCGGCCAGGTCAACTACTCCGCCGCCAAGGCCGGCCTGCAGGGCTTCACCAAGACCCTCGCCATCGAGCTGGGCAAGTTCGGCATCACCGCCAACGCCGTCGCCCCCGGCTTCATCGCCACCGAGATGACCAAGGCCACGGCCGACCGCGTCAAGATGGACTTCGAGGACTTCAAGAAGGTCGCCGCCACGCAGATCCCGGTGCAGCGCGTCGGCGAGCCCGAGGACATCGCCAACGCCATCGCCTTCTTCACCGGCGAGGCGGCCGGCTTCGTCTCCGGCCAGGTGCTGTACGTCGCCGGCGGACCGCTCAACTGAGGAACAGGTACATGACTTCCGCTGAACTCCCCGAGCTTTCGGGCAAGGTCGCCCTCGTCACGGGCGCCAGCCGCGGCATCGGCTACGGCGTCGCCGAGGCGCTCGTCGCCCGTGGCGACCGCGTGTGCATCACCGGCCGGGGCGAGGACGCCCTGAAGGAGGCCGTCGACAAGCTCGGCTCGGACCGGGTCATCGCCGTCGCCGGCAAGGCGCACGACCTCGCCCACCAGGCCGAGGCCGTCGAGCGCACCATGGAGGCCTTCGGCCGCGTCGACTTCCTGGTCAACAACGCGGGCACCAACCCGGTCTTCGGTCCGATCGCGGACCTCGACCTGAACGTCGCCCGCAAGGTCTTCGAGACCAATGTGATCTCCGCGCTCGGCTTCGCCCAGAAGACCTGGCACGCCTGGCAGAAGGACAACGGCGGCGCGATCGTCAACATCGCCTCGATCGCGGGCCTCGCGCCCTCGCCGTTCATCGGTGCCTACGGCGTCAGCAAGGCGGCGATGATCAACCTGACCCAGCAGCTGGCGCACGAGTTCGCGCCGAAGGTGCGGGTCAACGCGATCGCTCCGGCCGTCGTCAAGACCAAGTTCGCGCAGTCCCTGTACGAGAACCGTGAGGAGGAGGCGGCCGCCGCCTACCCGCTGGCCCGGCTCGGCGTTCCCTCCGACATCGGCGGGGCCGCCGCGTTCCTCACCTCGGTGCAGTCCGACTGGATCACCGGTCAGACGCTCGTCGTGGACGGCGGCATCTTCCTGAACGCCGGCGTGGGCTGAGCCACCTTCCGGGCGTCGATTTTCGGACAGATCGGCGCCCGGAACGCCCTAGGGAGTCCGCACAGCGGACTGACAACGTCGTCATCGCGCAAACGATCAAGAAGCCCTGTTTCAGGGGCGGTTCAGGGGGCCGAACGCTGCGGTATGGTCTGCCGACCCTTGGTATGGCAGATCGAGGAGCGTGCGCGTGTTCAACCGGAACCGATTCCTGCGGAGAGTCGCGGCGATCGCGTCCATGTCCGTGGTAGCCGGCTGCGGCCTGCTGTCCAGCGGTGACGGCGGCAGCAAGGGGCCGATCGTCGTGGGCACCACCAGCGCCCCCAGTACGCTGGACCCCGCCGGTGCCTATGACGGCTCCTGGGAGCTGTACCGCAACATCTTCCAGACGCTGCTCGCCTACCCCAACGGCGCCACCACCCCCCAGCCCGACGCCGCCAAGAGCTGCTCCTTCACCGACTCCTCGAGCCGGACCTACCGCTGCACGCTGCGCCCGGACCTGAAGTTCGCCGACGGCGCCCCGTTGAACGCCCAGGCCGTCAAGCACTCCATCGACCGCATCCGCACCATCAACGCCCCCGGCGGACCCGCCCCTCTGCTCGGCAGCCTGGACCGGGTGCAGGCGCTCGGCGACCGCGAGATCGTCTTCCACCTCAACCAGTCCGACGCCACCTTCCCGTTCGTGCTGGCCACCCCCGCCATGTCGATCGTCGACCCCGACGACTACCCGGCGAACGCCCTGCGCAAGGACGACAAGGTCTACGGCTCCGGACCGTACGTGCTGAAGTCCTACGAGGAGGACAAGGAGGCCGTCCTCGCCTCCAACGGCAACTACCAGGGCTTCGCCCAGCGGCAGAACGACGCGGTGACCATCCGCTACTTCCAGGACTCCGCCGGGATGGTCAAGGCACTGCGCGACAAGCAGATCGACGTCACCTACCGCGGCCTCGCCGCCGACGACATCGTCGCCCTCCAGCAGCGCGGCAACAGCAACCTCCAGCTGGTCGACGGCACCGGCACCGACATCAGCTACCTGGTGTTCAACCCCAAGGACCCGTGGGCCAAGCAACCCGCCGTACGCAAGGCCGTCGCCCAGATCGTCGACCGGGGCGCCATCGCGCACAAGGTCTACAAGGACACCGTCGACCCGCTGTACTCGATGGTCCCCAAGGGCCTGACCGGACACACCACCGGCTTCTTCGACGACTACGGCGACCCGAGCGTGCCCAAGGCCCGCAAGATCCTCTCCGACGCGGGCATCCACCAGCGCGTCCCGCTCACCCTCTGGTACACCACCGACCGCTACGGCTCCGAGACGGCGCTGATGTTCCAGGAGCTGAAGCGGCAGCTGGAGGCCTCCGGACTGTTCACGATCACGCTCGAGAGCCGCCCCTGGAAGACCTATGTGGTCGGCTACCAGAAGGGTGAGTACCCGGTCTTCGGCCGCGGCTGGTTCCCGGACTTCCCCGACGCGGACAACTTCATCGCCCCGTTCGTCGGCGAGCGCAACGCGCTCGGCACGCCCTACGCGTCCAAGGAGATCACCGGCACGCTGCTGCCCCACTCGCGCGCGGAGAGCGACCGCGCCCAGACGGTCAAGGACATGGAACAGGCCCAGCAGATCATCGTGGACGACGCCCGGCTGATCCCGCTGTGGCAGGGCCGCCAGTTCATCGCCGCCAGCGAGGACATCTCCGGCGGTGAGCAGGCCCTCGACCCGTCGACGATCATGATGATGTGGACACTGCACCGCAAGACCAGCTGGTGAATCACCCTTGCGGCACCGGTTGTCAGTGGTCGCCTGTAGGTTCTGAAACCTGTAAGTGACCACACGCCGTAGTTGATCCACACCGTGAGGACGTTGACGTGACCGACATCTCCATGCTGCCCGAGTCCTGGCGCGGGGTTCTGGGCGACGAGCTGCAGCAGCCCTACTTCAAGGAGCTGACCGAGTTCGTCGAGGAGGAGCGGGCGAACGGTCCCGTGTACCCGCCGCGCGAGGAGGTCTTCGCCGCGCTGGCGGCCACGCCGTACGACGAGGTCAAGGTCCTGGTCCTCGGCCAGGACCCGTACCACGGCGAGGGTCAGGGCCACGGCCTGTGCTTCTCGGTCCGCCCGGGTGTGAAGACCCCGCCCTCGCTGCGGAACATCTACAAGGAGATGCAGGCGGAGCTGGACCTGCCCGTCCCGGACAACGGCTATCTGATGCCGTGGGCCGAGCAGGGCGTCCTGTTGCTCAACGCGGTCCTCACCGTGCGGGCCGGCGAGGCCAACTCGCACAAGGGCAAGGGCTGGGAGAAGTTCACCGACGCCGTGATCCGCGCGGTGGCCTCGCGGCCCGACCCGGCGGTCTTCGTCCTGTGGGGCAACTACGCGCAGAAGAAGCTGCCGCTCATCGACGAGACCCGGCACGTGGTGGTCAAGGGCGCGCACCCCTCCCCGCTGTCCGCGAAGAAGTTCTTCGGCTCCCACCCGTTCACCCAGATCAACGAGGCGATCGCCCAGCAGGGCCACACCGCGATCGACTGGCGGATCCCGAATCTGGGCTGAGGCCCCTGGGCGCGAGCAGCCCACCACGGCCCGCGGCCGACCACCGCCCCACAACGCAACGGCGCCGCCTGACCAGGAATCCCGGCGGCGCCGGTTAGCGTCGGGAGCGGACAACCCGGCAATGACCCGGAGGGCACCGTGGCGGAGCAACAGGAGCAGACGGCACCCGACGCCGTGCTGACGCGGATCGGGCAGGTCGTGATGCTGCACCACGGCGGCGACCGCGAGGAGGCCCGCTGCCGCTTCCTCGACCTGTGGGCGGAGATCGGCGAGGCCGGCGCCCCGCTGCACCGCTGCACCCTGGCCCATTACCTGGCGGACACCCAGGACGACCCGGAGGACGAACTCGCCTGGGACCTGAGGGCGTTGTCGGCGGCGGAAGAGCTGCGCGAGGGCTCCGGCAGCGACCCGTCGAGCGTCCGGGGCTTCCTCCCCTCCCTGCATCTCAATCTCGCCGCCGACTACGTGAAGCTGGGCCGTGATGACGCCGCCCGCAGTCACCTGCGCCGGGCGCGCGACGCCGCCGGCGCTCTGGGCGAGGACGGATACGGCGACGGGGTGCGGGCGGCCATCGGACGCCTGGGGCTGCGGCTGGGCGAGGGCGGCTAGTGCCCCGGCAGGCAACGTCCGCGACGGGGCGAACGTTGCCTGCCGGGGCACTGGATACAGCGCTGTGCTCCTGGGGCTGTCGTGCCGGCGCTCATCAGTGGCCGTACGTCTGGTCGCAGATCCGGGACTCGGGGCTGCCCGCGCGCCAGCCGCCGTACTGCCTGCCGAGGGCGCATACGCCCGGGGCCTCGGGGGCCGCCGGGTTCGGCAGGGGCGGGGGGTCGGTGTGTGGCCTCCGGGGGCGCTCACGCGGGCGCGGGGGAGCGGGCAGGGCGGCCGGGGCGGCCGGGGGTCGGTGGGGGACCGGGGGCGCCTCGGTCGGGTGCTGCGGGGCGGCCGGTGCCGGGTGCGTCGGCTGCCGGGACGGGCCGGTCATCTCCAGCGCCTCCCGGGCCGGTGCCTGGACCACCCGGGGCTCGGCGCTGCCGTCCGGCCGGGGCACCGTCGGCAGCGAGGGTGCCGTGTCCCGGGGCGGCGCGGGTGCCGCCGGGTGCTGCACCGTCACACACCCGGCGAGGACCGAGACGGCCACGGTGGCCAGGAGCGCTGCGGTGGTCGTCGTTCGATGCACCCGCGCAACTCTGCTGGGTCGGCGCCCGGCCCCGCAGCAGGGAGCCGAGGGTGCCGCCCCCGCACGGGTGATCTCGTGCCCCGTACGGGTGATTTCGGGATGCCGAGGGTGACGTTCAGTCGCCGGTGGTGCCGTCGAGCCGCTCGCGTATCAGGTCGGCGTGGCCGTTGTGCCGGGCGTACTCCTCGATCATGTGCGTGTAGATCCAGCGCAGGTTGAACGGCGTTCCCCGGAACCTGCTCTTCCCCCGGGACAGATCGTCGAGCCCGAAGCCGGCCGCGTTGCGCCGGGCGATCTCGATCTCCGCCTGCCAGGTCGTGTACGCCTCTTGCCAGGTGTCGGCCTCGGTGACATGGAAGTCGCCGTCGCGGTCCTCGTCGGTGTAGTAGATCGGCCCGGGATCGTCGCCCACCAGCACCTTGCGGAACCAGCCGCGCTCGCATTCGGCCAGGTGCCGGACCAGCCCCATGAGGGACAGCTCGGAGGGTGGTACGGACGCGGTGCGCAGCTGTGCCTCGGTCAGCCCTTCGCACTTCTCGGCCAGTGTCTGGCGGTGGTAGTCCAGCCAGCCTTCCAGCATGGCGCGTTCACCGGCGGTCTGGTCGGGCTCTCGGCGTTCCGTGGTCATGCCCGTATCCTCACCGACCCCCACACGTACCATCAGGTGTTTTTCAGCGGCCCAGCATTCCGGCCAGCAACTCCCGCAGGCCTGCCCGCACTTCCACGAGGCCCGGCACCTCGGCGCTGAACGAGCCCGCCGCGCACGAGAACATCAGCCCGTCCGCCCAGGCGATCAGGGACAGCACATGCCGGGCCGGGTCGGGCGAGCCCACGGCGGTGAGCAGGGCGGCCAGCTGTTCCTTGAAGACGGCGCCCGTCCGGTCGTAGAAGGCCCGAAGCTCGGGGCGGCGGGTGGCCTCCAGGGCGAGTTCGTAGCGGGCGATCAGCAGCTCGCGGTTCTGGGTCAGGGAGCGGTGCACGGCGAGGGCCAGCCCGTCGGTCAGCGCGTCGAGTCCACCGCTCGGATCCGGCAGCTCCGCCAGCTCCAGCACCCGCGCCTCGCGCTCGGCGTGCCGCCGCACAGCGAGTTCCAGCAGTGCCTGCCGGGTGCGGGCCACGTTCGAGGTCGAGCCGGGCGGCAGCCCGGCCGCCTCGTCCACGGCGCGATGCGTCAGCCCGCGCATCCCGCGCTCGGCGAGCAGGGCGAGGGCGGCGTCGGCGACGAGGTCGGCGCGGGACGCGCTGGGCGTGCGTACGGACATGAGGTGACCTTACCTGCGCCACTGCGACTGTAGTGCGCGCACTACGGCTGTAGTAGAGTCGTGCGTACTACAGATGTAGTCCCAGGGGATCCCGGAGGAGCCATGGCACAGTCGGCGCGCGCGATCGTCATCGGCGGCGGAATCGGAGGCCTGACCGCGGCGGCGGCCTTGCACCGGCGGGGCTGGGAGGTGACCGTGCTGGAGCGGGCCCGCTCCCTGGAACCGGTCGGCGCGGCCATCTCCCTCGCCCCGAACGCTCTGCGCGCCCTGGACGTGCTCGGTGTGGGCGACGAGATCCGCGCTCTCGCCGCCTGGCAGGGGGACGGCGGGCTGCGCACTCCGGGCGGGCGCTGGCTGTCCCGCTTCAGCGCGGAGGCGGCCGCCGCCCGCTTCGGCGACCTGCTGGTCCTGCTGCCCCGCGCCACCCTGGTCGACCGCCTCGCGGCCCTGCTTCCGCCCGGCGCCGTCCGCACCGGGGCCGCCGCGACCCTCGCCGACCCCGGTGACAGCCGACGGCCCGCCCGGGTGGGCGTCGGCACGCAGGAGCTGGAGGCCGAGCTGGTGGTCGGCGCGGACGGCATCAACTCCCGTGTCCGCGGGGCCCTGTTCCCGCTCCACCCCGGCCCGGTGTATGCGGGGTTCACCACCTGGCGGGTGCTGATCCCGGTGCCCGGCGCGGAGTTCGCATCGCACGAGACCTGGGGCCGGGGCAGCCTCTGGGGCACGCACCCGCTCAAGGACGGCCGCGTCTACGCGTACGCGGCCGCCATGGTCCCGGCGGGCGAGCGGGCGCCGGACGACGAGAAGGCCGAACTCCTGCGCCGGTTCGGCGACTGGCACGACCCGATCCCCGCCGTCCTCGCCGCCCTCCGCCCCGATGACGTGCTCCGGCACGACGTCCACCACATCGCCACGCCCCTGCCCTCCCCCACTCTCGGCTTCGCTCGAGCGGGGGGACCCCCATCCACTCGGGCCGCGTCGCCCTGCTCGGCGATGCCGCCCACGCCATGCCGCCGACCCTCGGCCAGGGCGGCAACCAGGCCGTCGAGGACGCCATCGTGCTCGCGCACCACTGCCACGACCTGGCCGCCTACACCGCCGCCCGCCTCCCGCGCACCACCGCGATCGCCCGCCGGGCCGTCAAGGCCGCCCGCCTGAACATGACCGCCAACCCCGCCGCCGTCGCCGTACGCAACACAGCGATCGCGGCCCTGTCGAAGGCCGGACCCGCGCTCTTCCTGCGCGGCTTCGACGGCATCGCCGACTGGCGGCCCCCGTATGCTGCCGAGGAGGCACACGCAGGCAACGGGTAGGGGAGCGCACGTGAAGGTCGGCTGCATCGGACTCGGGGACATCGCGCTGAAGGCGTATCTGCCGGTGCTGGCGACGCAGCCCGGGGTCGACCTCCACCTGCAGACCCGGACGCCCGCCACCCTGGAGCGGGTCGCGGACACCCTGCACCTGCCGGCCGGGCGGCGGCACAGCACGCTCGACTCCCTGCTAGCCGAGGGCCTCGACGCGGCCTTCGTGCACGCGCCGACCGCCGTCCACCCCGAGATCGTCACCCGGCTGCTGCAGGCGGGCGTGCCGACGTACGTGGACAAGCCGCTCGCCCGCGAACTCGCCGACTCCGAACGGCTCGTGGCCCTCGCCGAGGAGCGCGGGGTCTCCCTCTTCGTCGGCTTCAACCGCCGCTACGCCCCCGGGTACGTCCTGTGCCTGGACCATCCGCGCGAGCTGATCCTCATGCAGAAGAACCGCGTCGGACTGCCCGAGGAACCCCGCTCGATGATCCTGGACGACTTCATCCACGTCGTCGACACCCTGCGGTTCCTCGTCCCCGGCCCGGTCGACGACGTCACTGTGCGCGCCCGCGTCGAGAACGGGCTGCTGCACCACGTGGTGCTCCAGCTCGGCGGCGACGGCTTCACCGCGCTCGGTGTGATGAACCGGCTCAGCGGCTCCACGGAGGAGATCCTGGAGGTCTCCGGGCAGGACACCAAGCGCCAGGTGCTCAATCTCGCCGAGGTGATCGACCACAAGGGCCAGCCGACCGTGCGCCGGCGCGGCGACTGGGTGCCGGTGGCCCGCCAGCGCGGCATCGAGCAGGCGGTCCTCGCCTTCCTCGACGCCGTACGCGCCGGCAAGGTGCTCAGCGCCCGGGACGCGCTGGCGACCCATGAACTGTGCGAGCGGGTGGTGCGAGCGGTGCGGGACCGCCACGGCGCGGCCTGAGCGCCCGCACTCCCTCCGTCGCGCACAGCGCGGCCAGCACCAGCAGCGCGCCGTGCACCGGCCAGTCGCCGTAGCGGACGTACGGTGTGATGCCGTGCGCGAGCGGTACGTCGTACACGCGGGCGGTGCTCGCGCCGGTGCCGAGCCACGGTCCGAGCCGCTGCCCGCCCGGCCCGTACACGGCCGAGACGCCGGTCAGGGTCGCGTGCACCATCGGGCGGCCGGTCTCGGCGGCCCGCAGCGCGGCCAGCGAGGCATGCTGCTCCGGCGCCCAGCTCCCCTGGAAGGTGGAGGTGGCGGACTGGCCGAGCAGGACGTCGGCGCCGTCCTGCGCCAGATGGCGGCTCATGTCCGGGAACGCGGTCTCGAAGCAGATCAGGGGGCCGATCCGCAGCCCGTGCCCGACGTTCATCACGACCTGCCCGCTGCCGCGCCTGCGGTCCTCGCCCGCGGCCTTGCCGACCGAGGTGGCCCAGCCGAGCAGCGAGCGGGCGGGCACGTACTCGCCGAACGGCACGAGCCGCATCTTGTCGTACCGCTCGCCCGTCGGGCCGTTCGGACCCATCAGCACCGAGCTTTTGTAGATGCCGGGCCGGTCGGAGCGGCGGGCGTCCACGTTCACCAGCACATCGGCGCCGGTCGTGCGGGACAGCGCCGCGATCCGCCGGGCCAGGTCGGGCCGGTCGCCCAGATCGAAGCCGACGCTGGACTCGCCCCACACGACCAGGTCGACATGGCGCCCGGCCAGCTGCCGGGTCAGCTGTTCCTCGCGGTCGAACCGCTTGTCGCCGCCGTCCATGATCCCCGGCTGCACGACGGCGATCCGCACCTGCCCGTCGACCTGCGGGCGCGGCGCCCACGCCCACGCGGCCGAGGTCGCCGCGGCCGTCGCGACCAGCGAGGCCACGGCCGGCACGCGTGACTCGCGCACGGATATCAGCACGGTCACCGCCACGTTGACGGCCACCACCAGAAAGCTGAGCAGCCACACTCCGCCGACCGAGGCCAGCCGCAGCGCCGGCGTCACCTGCCACTGGCTGGCGCCCAGCATGCCCCACGGCCCGCCGAGCCCCTGCCAGGACCGCAGCAGCTCCACCAGCAGCCAGGCGGACGGCAGCACCAGCAGCGCGGCGGCGCCCCGGCCCGGCGACGGCCGCTCGCCCAGGAACCGGCGCACCAGCCAGCCCCAGGGCGCCCAGAGCGCGCCCAGCAGGGCGGCGATCAGGAAGATGAACACATGCAGGCTCGGCAGCAGCCAGTGGTGCACGGCCAGCAGGAAGCCGAAACCGCCGCACCAGCCGTCGTACGCCGCGCGACGCCCGCTCGGGGCCGAGCGGGCCAGCAGGATCCAGGGGACGAGGCCGACGTAGGCGAACCACCACAGGGAGGGGGCGGGGAAGGCGAGCACGGGCAGGGCACCGGCGAGGGCGGCGACGCCGGAGCGCCGCCAGGGGGAGGTGAGCCAGTGGTCGATCGTCCTCATGCGGACCCTCCCTGTCCAGCGCTGATTCCAGTGTGCGCGTCGGGAGCGATCTATGACAGGGGGCCGCCTGTGCGCCCTGGGGCCGGGTGGGTCAGGGAGTCCGTGCGGCCTTGGCCGTCAGTTGGCGCCATTTCTCCTGTACGACCACCTCGCGCAGGCGCCAGCCGTCCGGCGTCCTCAGCAGCGCGAAGTCATAGCGGCCGCCGCACACCAGGTCCGGGGCCGGTGGGGCCGGTGGGCCGTCGGTGTCGGCGAAACGCATGGGGTTGAGGTAGTCGGCCCGTACCGCGGCGGTGTCGCCGGTGTCATGGTCCAGGGTGCCGAAGTGCACCCGGCGGTTGACGATCAGGTGCTGGCGCATGGCGAACAGCGCCAGGCTCTCGGCGAGCCATACCGCGACCTGCCCCGCGTCGCCCTCGATACCGCCGGCCGAACGGTAGTCGGCCCGTCCGTCCGTTGTGTACAGCCTCTGGTACGCCGTCCAGTCGCCGTCGTCCACCGCCACCGCGTACGCGGTGATCAGCTCGTCCACGGCCAGCCGGTCCAGCACGGTCGCAAGCTCCGCACGCTGCGTCATCGGCACAGTGTTGGGCATGGCGGGCGCGGAGCCAAGAGGCGCGCCGGGATATTCGGGTGCGTCGGGATGTTCCGGTGCGCCGGGATGTCCGGGCGCGCCGGAATATTCGATGGTGCGGGACACGGCCGGCATCCGACGCTGTCCCCATGAACGATCATTTCCACGAGCCCCGACCCGCCGAGCCTCGACCTGCCGAGCCCCGACCCGCCGAGCCCGAACCGAAGTTCCGCATCCGGGCGCGGTACACGGACTCCACGATCACCGTCTACCAGGCCTACCGTCCCGGGATAGGCCGCCCGGCGGCCCGCGCCGGACGCTTTCCGGCCGCCTGGAAGCGGGACCGGATGACCTGGATCAAGCCGTCCTTCCTGTGGATGATGTACCGCTGCGGCTGGGGTACCAAGGAGGGTCAGGAGACCGTCCTCGCCGTCGAGATCGACCGCGCCGGTTTCGAGTGGGCCCTCGGCCACGCCTGCCTGTCGCACTACGTCCCGGACCTGCACGAGGACCAGGCTTCCTGGAAGCGGCAGTTGAGGGAGTCACCGGCCCGCGTCCAGTGGGACCCCGAGCGCGATCTGCACCATCAGCCGCTGCCCCACCGGTCGTTGCAGCTCGGCCTCGCCGGGGAGGCGGCGGCCCGCTATGCCGATGACTGGATCGTGGGCATCGAGGACGTGACCCCGCTGGCCGCCGAGGTCCATGCGCTGGTGCGGGCCGGTGAACTGGAGCGGGCGACCGGGCTGTTGCCCGCGGAGCGGCCCTATCCGCTCGCGGACGGGGCGCTCGCGCATCTGCGGGCGTAGCCCCAGAACCGGCCCTTCGGTCACCGCGTGGCGCGGACCGTGTCAGGCCGCCTCGATCACCTCGCCGCGGATCGCCGCGGCCCATTCGACCACCAACAGCTCGTACTCCTCGCGCTCTTGGGCCGACAGGGTGCCGCCCGCACGCAGCCACAGCGCCCGGATCTGCTCGTTCACCTCGGCAGCAGACCGCACGGAACCAGGGGGCAGGGAATCGGGGGACATGCGGACAGCCTAGGGGCAAGCACTGACACTGCGCTACCGCGCGGCTACGCGGAAGGTATGGGGTTGGTCACCGTCATCGGCGGCCGCGTCCCCAGTCGATCCAGACCACCCTGCACACGCCGTGTCGGGCGCCCCGCGGAAGACGGCGCGCGCGGCGGTGAAGTGCCCGGCCGGGCAGGCCCGTTCGGCGCTGCCGAAGCCGGGGAATCCGCAGGCCGCACGGCTGCCGTCGGGGCCGTGGGGAGCGGAGCGAGGGCGGCGCCCGCGTCGGGTCCGTCCAGGGCGCGGGAGATGTCCGAAACAGCGGCGGCGGCATCGGCATCCGCGCCGCGGCAAGCGTGCTGTCGGCCGGCCTTGCCGCGCCGGCGTGCTGCAGGCCGGCCGTGCCGCGCTCAGCCCGCCGATTCCGCCGCGTGCGGGCTCAGGACGCCCGCCGTCACCAGGGCGATGATGACGATGCCGAGGGCCACGCGGTACCAGACGAACGGCATGAAGCTCTTGTGGGAGATCCACTTCATGAACCACGCGATGACCGCGTATCCCGACGCGAACGCGATCACCGTCGCGAACAGGGTCGGGCCCCAGGCCACATGGCCCTCGCTCACCGAGTCCTTCACCTCGAACGCGCCCGAGGCGAGCACCGCAGGGATGGCGAGCAGGAAGGAGTAGCGGGCCGCGGCCTCCCGCTTGTAGCCCATGAACAGGCCGCCGCTGATCGTTGCACCGGAGCGGGAGACGCCGGGGACGAGCGCGCAGGCCTGGCACAGGCCGTAGACGAGGCCGTCCCGGATGCCCAGACTCGCCAGCGTCTTGCGCTGCTTGGGCGCGCGGTGCCGGCCGCCGGTCTCGTCGCGGGCCGTCAGGCGGTCGGCGATGCCGATGACCAGGCCGACGACGACCAGCATGGTGGCGGTGACGCGCAGATCGCGGAACGGCCCCTCGATCTGGTCCTTCAGCGTCAGGCCCAGCACCCCGATCGGGATCGAGCCGACGATCACCAGCCAGCCGGTCCGGGCGTCGTGGTCCTGCCGCATCGCCTTGTCGTGGAGCGACCGGAACCAGGCCGAGAGGATCCGGCCGATGTCCCGGCGGAAGTAGATCAGCACCGCGGTCTCCGTGCCGATCTGGGTGATCGCCGTGAAGGCCGCTCCGGGGTCCTTCCAGCCCGAGAACGCCGCGGTCAGCCGCAGATGCGCACTGGAGGAGACGGGCAGGAACTCGGTCAGTCCCTGGACGAGTCCGAGGACGAGGGATTCGAACCAAGACATGGAGGCAGGACACGTCCAGTTGTCGGGTAAAGAGATGACCAAATGACGAGGGCAGCGTAGCGGGCGAGGGCGGCGGCGGGAAAACGGAGCTTGATCGGCCGGGGCGGTCGGCGGTGTTGACGGTCCGGTCGCCCCCGCTTACGTTGCAGCACAGGAGAAAGCGCTTGCTGAGCTGTCGGCCCGCGCGCCCGCCGTCCCGGAGGAGTGCTGAACCCGCCCATGCCGCCCTCTCCCCTCCCGCCCGAGCCCGGCTCGCCTCCCGCGACGACTCCGCTCACCGGCCGGCGCATCAGGGCCGCCGTCGTCGGCACCGGCGCCATCGGGCGCGGCTCCCATCTGCCCGCACTGGCCCGGCTGGCACGCGAGGGTGAGACGGAGGTCGTCGCCGCCGTCGACATCGACAAGGACGCCGTGGAAGCGTTCTGCGCCGACAGCGGCATCCCGCACGGCTACACCGACCTCGACCGCATGCTGGCCGAGCAGCGGCCCGATCTCGTCAGCATCTGCACCCCGCCGACCCTGCACCGGGCGCAGACGGTGGCCGCGCTGCGCGCCGGCGCCTGGGTGTGGTGCGAGAAGCCGCCGGTGCCCTCGCTCGCCGACTTCGACGCCATCGAGGCCGAGGAGGGCGACGGGGGTGGGCCCTACGCGGCCATCGTCTTCCAGCACCGGTTCGGCTCCGGCTCCCGCCAGGTGCGCCGACTGCTCGCCGCACAGGCCCTCGGACGGCCGCTGGTGGCGCACTGCCAGACCACCTGGTACCGGGACACCGCCTACTACGCCGTGCCCTGGCGCGGCCGCTGGCACACCGAGGGCGGCGGCCCCGCCATGGGCCACGGCATCCACCAGATGGATCTGCTGCTCGATCTGCTCGGGCCGTGGAGCGAGGTACGGGCGATGGCCGGGCGGCTGGTGCACGACGTCGAGACCGAGGACGTCTCCACCGCCCTCGTCCGCTTCGCGAACGGCGCCCTCGCGACCGTCGTCAACAGCGTGCTGAGCCCCGACGAGGTCAGCCGCATCCGCATCGACTGCGAGCGCGCCACCGTCGAGCTGACCCACCTCTACGGGCACGCCAACGCCGACTGGCGCATCACCCCGGCTCCGGGCGTGCCCGCCGAACAGGCCGCGCGATGGCGGGACTTCGGTCCGGACGTGCCCAGCTCGCACCTGGCCCAGCTGCGCGAGCTGGTCGCGAGCATGCGGGCGGGGCGGCGGCCGCGCGGCAGCGGCGCGGACGGGCGGACGAGCCTGGAGCTGATCACCGCGCTGTACAAGTCGGCCTTCACGGACACGACCGTCCGGGCCGGCGAGATCGGCCCCGGCGACCCCTACTACACCGCCCTGCACGGCGGCGCCCCCGGCTGGGCACCCGCGACCGCCGAGGAGGTCCCGGCATGACCGGCGCCCTGCGGCTGGTCCACGCCCACGGCGACCGGATCACCGTCCGCGCACCGGCCGCCGGGGTCGAGCTGCTCGCCTACGTCTACCGCCGTGAAGCCGCCTGGGAGGCGCCCCGGCCCTACCTCCACCCCATCCGCACCCTCTCCGGTGCCGTCGTCACCGACTACCGCCCCCACGACCACCGCTGGCACAAGGGCCTGTCCCTGACCGCCTCCCACCTGTCCGGAGCGAACCTGTGGGGCGGCAACACCTATGTGCACGGGCAGGGGTATCTCGCACTGCCCGAGCGGGTCGGCTCGATGCGGCACACCGGCTTCGACGAGGTCACGGCGGCCGGGGACCGGGTGGTGATCGCCGAGCGGCTGACCTGGCATCCGTACGACGGTGAGCTGTGGGCCGAGGAGGAGCGGCGGATCGAGGTCCATGACGTCGCCCCGGACTCCGGCTCCTGGGCGCTGACCTGGACCAGTGCCGTCACCAACCGGCGTGCCGAGCCGCTCCGGTTCGGCAGCCCGACCACCGCCGGGCGTGAACTGGCGGGCTACACCGGCCTGTTCTGGCGCGGCCCGCGGGCCTTCCGGGCGGGGCGGATCCTCGGGCCGCAGGGGGAGGGGCCGGAGCTGATGGGCACCCGGGCGCCCTGGCTCGCGTACTCCGGCGAGCACGACGGCGTCGACGGCCACGCCACCCTCGTCTTCGCACACGCCCCGGAGAACGACCACTCCGGCGCGGGCGGCACCCACCCCGCCCACTGGTTCGTCCGCGACGAGCCCTTCGCCGCCGTCGCCCCCTCCTGGTCCTTCTTCGAGGAGCTGGAACTCGCCCCCGGCGCCACGCTCCGCCGCCGCTACCGGGTCGTCGTGGCAGATGGTGCCTGGCGGCGCGGGGACGTGGTGAAGTACCTGGAGGTCCATCCGTGGTGAGCGCGGGGGAGTTCACCGGGCTGCCGGGCGGGGTCGCCGTGTCGCGGCTGTGCGTGTACGACTGGCCCGCCGCCGACGGGGTCCGCGGTGGCACTCCCCATGTGCATCTGGCCTGCTCGGAGGCGTACGTGGTCACCGGCGGCCGGGGTGCGGTGCAGACGCTGACCGGGTCCGGCCATCGGGTCACCCCGCTCGCGCCCGGCACGGTCGCCTGGTTCACGCCGGGCACGATCCACCGGCTGGTCAACGAGGACGATCTGCGTATCACCGTCCTCATGCAGAACAGCGGGCTGCCGGAGGCCGGGGACGCGGTGCTCACGCTCCCGCCGCGGTACCTGGCCGACCCCGAGGTGTACGCCGGCGCGACCACCGTCCCGGCCGACGCCCCGGAGGCCGAGCGGGAGCGGATCGCCCGCGCCCGCCGTGACCTGGCCCTGGAGGGCTACCGGTCGCTGCGCGAGGCCTCCGGGCCAAAGGCGCTGGCCGCCTTCCACCGGGCCGCCGCGGCGCTGGTACGGCCCCGGATCGCCGAGTGGCGCGAGCGCTGGACGCGCGGCGCGCTGGCGGCGGCCGAGACCACGGGCCGCCGCCTCGACCGGCTGGCGGCGGGAGACGCGAGCGACCTCGCCGAGGCCGTGGTGCGGGCGGAGCAGCCCGTCGAGCGGGGGCGGTTCGGGATGTGCGGGCGGCTCGACGTGTATGACGTGTATGACGTGTATGGGGAACCGGGGCGGTAGGGGCGCGTCACACCGCCGCCGGGCCCCTGAGTGTCCAGCCCGGGGCCTGCGGATGGGCCGTGAGGTCCTCGTGGCGCACCTCGTCGCCGCAGGCCCGGCAGGTGACGACCGGGACGAGTTCGTGGCCGCAGCTGTGCTCGACGGCCATGGGCAGGCCGGCGCCCTTGCGGATATGCCGGTCGCCCCACTCCTTGAGCGTCATCAGCACCGGCTCCAGCTCCAGGCCCGCCTGTGTGGCCCGGTACTCGAAGCGCTGCGGGCGCTCGCTGTAGACGCGCTTGGTCAGGATTCCGGCGTCCACGAGGCGGCGCAGCCGGGCGGCCAGGATGTCGCGCGGGGCGCCGATGTTGCGTACGAGCTGGTCGAAGCGGCCGTTGCCCAGGCACACCTCGCGCAGGACGAGCAGCGAGTACTTCTCGCCGACCAGCGCGAGGGCGTCGGCGATCGAGCAGGGGCGCGGGTCTTTCGTGGCGGCCATGGAAGCCAGTCTAGAGGAGGGTTTGATTTTCCAACTCGCCGAGTTATGGTGAGTTCGGATTTCCTACTCACTGGTAGCTGCCGTAGCCCGCTGCGGACAGCCAGGCGGCCAAGGAGGCCCGCGCCATGCGCGACGCAGTGATCGTCGAAGCCGTACGCACCCCCATCGGCAAGGGCAAGCCGAACGGCTCCCTCGCCCACGTCCACCCCGTGCAGCTGCTCGCCCACACCCTGCGCACCCTGGTCGAACGCTCCGGCGTCGACCCCGCGCTGATCGACGACGTCATCGGCGGCACCGTCGACCAGGTCGGCGAGCAGGCCATGAACACCACCCGGTACGCCGTCCTCGCGGCAGGCCTGCCCGAGACGGTCCCGGCGACCACCGTGGACCGCCAGTGCGGCTCCTCCCAGCAGGCCGTGCACTTCGCCGCGCAGGGCGTCATCGCCGGCGCCTACGACCTCGTGGTCGCCTGCGGCGTGGAGTCGATGAGCCGCGTGCCGATGTGGTCCAACGTGCCCGCCGGCCAGGACCCCTTCGGCCCCGGGGTCGCCGAGCGCTACCCCGAGGGTCTGCTCCCGCAGGGCATCAGCGCCGAGCTGATCGCCGCGAAGTGGTCCCTCACCCGCGCCCGGATGGACGAGTTCGCCGTCTCCTCGCACCACAAGGCCGCCGCGGCCTGGAGCGCCGGACTCTTCGACGCCGAGGTGGCGCCGCTCGATGGTGTCGCCCGCGACGAGAGCGTCCGCCCCGGCAGCACCCCCGAGATCCTCGCCGGCCTCAAGCCCGCCTACCACGACCCCGGCTTCGCCGAGCGCTTCCCGCAGATCGAGTGGAACGTCACCGCGGGCAACGCGAGCCCGGTCAACGACGGCGCCTCCGCCGTGCTGATCACCTCCAGCGAGACCGCGGCCCGGCTCGGCCTGCGCCCGCTCGCCCGGCTGCACAGCTTCGCCGTCACCGGCTCCGACCCGCTGCTGATGCTCACCGGGGTCGTCCCGGCGACCGAGAAGGTGCTGCGCAGGGCGGGGCTGTCGGTGGCCGACATCGACCTCTTCGAGGTCAACGAGGCCTTCGCCAGCGTGGTCCTCGCCTGGCAGCAGGAGACCGGCGCCGACCTCGGCAAGGTCAATGTGCACGGCGGCGCCATCGCCCTCGGCCACCCGCTCGGCGCCAGCGGCACCCGGCTGACCACCACCCTGGTCCACGCGATGCGGAGTCGCGGCGCTCGCTTCGGCCTGCAGACCATGTGCGAGGCGGGTGGGCTGGCGAACGCGATGATCCTGGAGGGCGTCTGACCGGTCACCGGCCGCGCAGATGGTGGCGCCCCCGCCAAGCCACAACCGAGCCCAGCAGCGCCGGTACGGCGATGGAGGCCATCGCGATCAGGAAGGCGGGCGACGTCGGCGCGGAGGCACGGGCGCCGGCGACCGCGTAGGCGGCGGTGTTCGGGACCGACCCGACCGCCGTGGCCAGCAGAAACGGCCACCAGCGCATACGGGAGACGGCCGCGCAGTAGTTCGCCGCCCAGAACGGCACGCCCGGGAAGAGCCGGGCGGCCAGCATGGACCGGAAGCCGTGCCGGCTCAGCTGCCCGTCGGCCGCCTTCAGCCAGCGGCCCCGCAGCAGTGGACGCAGCGCGGCCTGCCCGAGCACCCGGCCGAGCCCGAACGCCACACCCGCCCCGAGCACCGTGCCCGCCAGGGCGGTCGCGAGCCCCAGCTGCGAGCCGAACAGCGCGCCCGCGGCCAGGTTGAGCAGGGGCCGCGGCACGAACGCCACCGTGCACAGGCCGTACGCCACCGCGAACACCACGGCCGCCGCGGCCCCGCCCAGCTGCGGCGGCCAGCCGTGGGCCAGCAGCCGCTGCGGCTCGAAGGCCAGCACGCACGCCGCGCCACCGGCGAGCAGAGCGAGCAGCGCGGAGAGCCTGGCGTAGGGGGACAGCAACGCGCGCGTGCACCGGGCGGCGACCCCCGTGCCGGGCAGGGGGGACGCGGGTACGGCGAACTCCCTGGCGGCGACCGGGGGAGCGGTCGTGGCGGTGCCCCCAGAGCGGTTGGTGGCATCGAGCATCCGGTGACACTAACCGACGCACGCGTGTGATCGCCGTCAAGGGTGTTCCGTCACGCCGCGAGAGCGTGCCCGGGGTGCAGGACGACCTTGGTGTAGCCCTCGATCCGCTTGTCGAACTTCTCGTACGCCAGTGGCGCCTGGTCCAGCGGCAGCTCGTGGGAGACCACGAAGCCGGGCTTGGCCCGCCCGGCGATGATCAGGTCGCGCAGCTGGCGGTTGTACCGCTTGACGTTGCACTGACCGGTGCCCATCTGCTGGCCCTTCTCGAACATCCTGCCGATGGAGAGCAGCAGTTGGCCGTGCTTGGCGTGCTCGTCGGGGCCGCCCGGGTCCGAGGGCACGTACAGACCCGGTATGCCGAGCATGCCCGTCGGCCGTACCGTCTCGACCAGCTCGTTGAGGACGATGGCGGGTTCCTCGTGGCTGGCGTCGTGCGCCTGGGCCTGGTAGCCGACGGCGTCGACACCCTTGTCGGTGCCCTCACCCGCGGTCTGTTCCTTGATCTGTTCGGCCGGATCGCCCTTGGTGAAGTCGATGGGGATGGCACCGATCTCCTTCGCCTTGGCGAGCCGCTCGGGCACCCGGTCGACGGAGAAGACCTTCGCCGCACCGCGCAGCAGCGCGGAGTAGGCGGCCATCAGCCCCACCGGTCCGGCGCCGAAGACGGCCACGCTCTCGCCGGGGGACACCTGGGCGAGTTCGCAACCGTGGTAGCCGGTCGGGAAGATATCGGCGAGGAGCACGAAATCGGTCTCGAACTCTTCGCCCGGGGGCAGCTTCAAGCAGTTGAAGTCCGCGTACGGCACCCGCAGCAACTCGGCCTGGCCGCCCTTGTACGGGCCCATCGCCACATAGCCGTAGGCCCCGCCGGCGAATCCGGGATTGACCGTCAGGCAGAAGCCGGTCTTTCCGGCGAGACAGTTCTTGCAGAACCCGCAGGCGACGTTGAAGGGCATCACGACACGGTCGCCCTTGGCCAGCGACGTCACGCCGCTGCCGACCTCCTCGACGATGCCGAGGTTCTCGTGCCCGAAGACGATGCCCGACTCGGCCGCTGTGCGGCCCTCGTACATGTGCAGGTCCGAGCCGCATATCGCGGTCGACGTGACGCGTACGAGCACATCGTTGGGGTGCTGGATCCGGGGATCCTGGACGTCCTTCACGGCCACGCTGAAGGGCGATTCGTAGACGACGGCTTTCACCTCTGTCACCTCCGCGTCGAGCGTCGGACGACGGCGGCACGGAGGGGCCGCTGCGGAGGGGACGCACACGTGAGGCGCGGGCCCTCGGACTGTGCCGTGGCCCCGTGCGCCCGCATCACCGCCGGTACTTCCAGGGAACGCCGGTACGGAAAGGCTCGCAAGCCCCCTCGGCGGGGCGCCGAGCCGTGGCGGGCACTTCGTGTGCGAACGTATATTCGACCCTATGGCTCGTGTCATGACCGCCACCGGTGCGACCCCGCCGGGCGTGCCGCGCAGCGCGCTCGCCGACACCGTGCTGGCACGGGTGACGGACGTGTTCCCGCCCGCCGCCGACCCCGAGCGGGCCGGCGTGATGCGGGCCTACATGAAGGACGTGGCGCCCTTCCTCGGGATCCCCACCCCGGCCCGCCGCGCCCTGGCCCGCACCGCCCTCGCGGGCACGTCCCGCCCCGACGAGGCCGACTGCACCGCGATCGCGCTGCGCTGCTGGGCGCTCCCCGAGCGCGAGTACCACTACTTCGCGGTGGACTATCTGCGCCGGCACGCGGGCCGTCTCTCCTCCGGCTTCCTGCCGGTGGCCCGGCACCTGGTCACGGCCGTCCCCTGGTGGGACACCGTCGATCTGCTCGCCGCGCACGTGGTCGGAGGCCTGGTCGCCGCGGACCGCGCGCTCACCGCGGACATGGACGCCTGGATCACCGACGGCGACCTGTGGGTGGCCCGCACGGCCCTGCTCCACCAGCTGCCCCGCAAGGAACGCACCGACCCCGACCGACTGTTCGCCTACTGCCTGCTCCAGTCCGGACATCCCGACTTCTTCATCCGCAAGGCGATCGGCTGGGCCCTGCGCGAGTACGCCAAGACCGATCCCGAGGCCGTACGGGCCTTCCTGGCGCGGGAGCGCGGGCGGTTCGCCCCGCTGACCGTGCGGGAGGCGCTGAAGAACATCGGTGCCTGAACCCGTCCCAACCCCCTTACGGGGAAAAATCATTCGACACCGGACACCTGCTCGGCAATGATCGACGCCATGTTCCGGTACGCCTTCCTCCTCGCAGCATCCGCCGTCGCGGATGCGCCGAAGGCTGCCGTCCCGCACCTCCTGGCCGCCGTCGACGGCGCCCGAAGCTGACCCTCCCCGGAACGACCGGCGGACCCCGCAGGGGGAGGGTCGGCCAGTCCTCGGGGTCCCGCATCTTCTTCTCACGGCTGAGAGGCTTCGAGGTACAGCCATGTCCAAAACGGCCTACGTGCGCACCAAGCCGCACCTGAACATCGGCACCATGGGTCATGTCGACCACGGCAAGACCACCCTGACCGCCGCCATCACCAAGGTCCTCGCCGAGCGCGGCACCGGCACCTTCGTGCCGTTCGACCGCATCGACCGGGCCCCGGAGGAGGCTGCCCGCGGCATCACCATCAACATCGCGCACGTCGAGTACGAGACCGACACCCGGCACTACGCCCACGTGGACATGCCGGGCCACGCCGACTACGTCAAGAACATGGTCACCGGCGCCGCCCAGCTCGACGGGGCGATCCTCGTCGTCTCCGCGCTCGACGGGATCATGCCGCAGACCGCCGAACACGTCCTGCTCGCCCGGCAGGTGGGCGTCGACCACATCGTCGTCGCGCTCAACAAGGCCGACGGCACGGACGACGAGGAGCTGATCGACCTCGTCGAGCTGGAGGTCCGCGACCTGCTCACCGCCCAGGGCTACCCGGGCGACTCCGTACCGGTCGTACGGGTCTCCGGCCTCCGGGCGCTGGCGGGCGACCCGCGCTGGACGGCGTCCGTCGAGGCGCTGCTCGACGCGGTGGACACCTACGTGCCGATGCCGGAGCGGTACCTGGACGCGCCGTTCCTGCTGCCGGTGGAGAACGTGCTCACCATCACCGGGCGCGGCACGGTCGTGACCGGTGCGGTGGAGCGGGGGACGCTCCGCCTGGGGGACCGGGTGGCCGTGCTGGGCGCCGGCCTGGAGTCCGTGGTCACCGGGCTGGAGACCTTCGGCAAGCCGATGGAGGAAGCGCAGGCCGGGGACAACGTGGCGGTGCTGCTGCGCGGTGTGCCACGCGACGCGGTGCGGCGCGGGCATGTCGTGGCGGCGCCGGGCAGCGTGGTGCCCGCGCGGCGGTTCTCGGCGCGGGTGTATCTGCTGTCGGGGCGCGAGGGCGGTCGTACGACGCCGGTCGTGACCGGGTACCGGCCGCAGTTCTACATCCGTACCGCGGATGTGGTGGGGGTCGTGGACCTGGGAGAGGCGGGTGCCGCGCGCCCGGGTGAGACGGTGGTGATGACCGTCGAGCTGGGGCGTGAGGTTCCGCTGGAGCCGGGGCTCGGGTTTGCCATCCGTGAGGGCGGGCGGACCGTCGGGGCCGGGACCGTGACCACGGTGGAATGAGGCATACCGACACAGCCCCGCGCCCTGGGAGGCCGTGGTCACCCACAATGGACGGGTGAACGAACCGATACCCGTCAGCCGTACCACCGACCACGGCACCGCCAAGCTCATGCCCGACGTCGACCGGGCGCGGGCCTGGCTGCTCACCGTCGACGGGGCCCCGCAGTCGTACGTCGATCTCGATGCGCCCGAGCATCTCGAGTTCGAGTACGCGCGGCGGCTCGGGTATGTGCTGGACGGCGTGGCCGAGGCCGGGCAGGCGCTCGATGTGGTGCATCTCGGGGGAGGGGCGCTGACGCTGCCGCGCTATGTGGCGGCCACCCGGCCCGGCTCGCGGCAGGACGTCGTCGAGGCCGACGCCGGACTGCTGGAGCTGGTCGTCGAGCATCTGCCGCTGCCGGCGGGCTCGGGTGTCGCGCTGCACGCGGCCGATGCCCGGGCCTGGCTGGAGGCGGCTCCGGACGATCACGCCGATGTGCTGATCGCCGATGTGTTCGGCGGGTCCCGGGTGCCGGCGCACCTGACCACGCTCGCCTACGCCCGCGAGGCCGAGCGGGTGCTGCGGCCCGGCGGGGTCTATCTGGCCAACCTCGCCGACGCGGCGCCGTTCGGCTTCCTGCGCTCCCAACTGGCCACGTTCGCCGAGTACTTCGCCGAGCTGGTGCTGATCGCCGAGCCGGGGGTGCTGCGCGGCCGCAGGTTCGGGAACGCGGTGCTCGTCGCCTCGCACCGGCCTGTCGACACCGCCGCCCTGGCCCGTCGTGCCGCGTCGGACGCGTTTCCGGCGCGGGTCGAACACGGCGCGGCGGTACGGGAGTTCATCGGTTCGGCGCGACCGGTCGAGGACGCCGAGGCCGTACCGTCACCCGAGCCCCCCGACGGGGCGTTCGGCATCGGCTGACGCGGCCGGGGAGGCGGCGACCGGCTGGGTGCGGCGGGTCAGGGTGCGCACGTCCGGCACCAGCAGGACCAGCGCGGTGACCAGGACGACCAGTCCGGCGCAGCCCCACAGGGCGGCCGCACGCCCGAAGGCGCTCTCGGCGGGGCCGGCCAGCGCCGTCGCGAGCGGCATCAGGGAGACCGAGCCGAACCAGTCGTACGCCGAGACCCGGGAGAGCTTCTCCTCGGGGATCTCCTGGTGCAGCATGGTCATCCAGGAGACACCGAACACCTCCACGGTCGTACCGGCGATGAACATGACCGCGTACAGCACGGCCGTCGGCACCGGTACGGCCAGGGCGGCGGAGGGCAGGGCCAGCGGGAAGACGCAGAGGGTGCCGGCGAGCAGCGGGCGGCGGGGTTTCCAGCGGGTCATCAGCAGGGCGCCGACCACCGTGCCCGCGCCGAATGCCGCGAGCGCGAGGCCCCAGGGTCCCGCGCCGCCCAGGCTGTCGCGGGCGACGAGCGGGCCGTAGACCGCGTCGGCCGCGCCGACCACCGCGTTGGCGATCGAGAACTGTACGACGATGCCCCACAGCCAGGGCCGGCCGATGAACTCGCGCCAGCCCTCGCGGAGATCGGCCAGCATGCCCTCGCCCGGCGCGCGTGGCGGGATGTGGCCGACGTCGAGGAAGGAGCGCAGGGCGCCGGCGAGGGCGAAGGCGGCCGCGTCGATGGAGAGGACCCAGCCCGGGCCGACGGCCGCGACCAGGGCGCCGCCGAGCGCCGCGCCGCCGAGGGCCGCTCCCTGCACGGCCATACGGAAGACGGCGAACGCCCGGCCCGCCTGATCGCCCTCCACGGAGGACATCAGCATGCCCTCGGCCGCCGGGCCGAAGAACGCCTGCCCGGTGCCGCCGAGCGCGGTGAGCAGCATCATCTGCCACAGCCGGGGTTCACCGGCCAGCACGAGAGCGGCGAAGGCGCCCTGGGAGAGGCAGTTGAGGGCGTTGGCGGCGACCATCACCCGGTGCCGGGGCAGCCGGTCCGCGAGCGCGCCGCCGATGAGCAGGAACACCACCAGCGGCAGCGTGCGCGCGGCGGCCACGAGTCCCACGTCGCCGCCGTCGCCGCCCGCGTCCAGCACCGCGAACGCGGCGGCGATGAGCGAGCCGTTGGCGCCGAGCCCGGTCACCACAGCCGCGGCGGTCAGCAGGGAGTAGTTGCGGCCCGCCCAGGAGGGTCTGCGCGGGCCGTGCGGGACGTACGCCGGGTTCACCGGGCGACTATCGCTCGCGCGCGCCGCACAGGCAATCGGTTTTCCCCGGCCCAAACACCCTTGGGCTCACTGATTCTGGGGGTCTCCGTGCAGGCGGACCGTGCTGAGGACCTTCAGGACGGTCTCCTTGGGCACCTCGCCCTTGACGCCCTTGGCCCCGTAGAAGTCGAACGACACATAGTCGTGGGCCGAGTTCTGGAAGCCGAAGGTGAGCGCCTTGCCGTCGGTGACGCACTTGCCCTTCCTGGGCGTGTTGGTCGACTGGGCCCACGCGTAGCTGCCCTTGATGCCCGAGGCGGTCGTGAAGGAGGTGGCTTTCTTGTCCCAGGAGATGCTCTTCTTGTCCGGCATGGTGTAGCCGCCGTAGACCCACCAGGCGGGCGTGTTGATCGCGATCTGGTCCGTGTTCTTGGCGCCGCTCGCGCCCTTGGCGCCCACGACGCCCAGCGGAGTGTCCTCGCTCCGGCCGTCCTTGTCGTCGTCCGACGTGCACCACGAGGGCTTGTTCTCGGCAAGGCCCGACATCGTGATGCCCGTGTCCTTGTCGCTCTTCTGGAACGTGAAACCGACCGCGAGGCCGGGAGTCTCGACCTCCCAGTCCGCGGGCACGTCGTAGGCGACGCCCCACTTGGTGTTCACGACGACCTTCCAGCCGGGGATGGTCGGCTTGTCCGTCGCGGTGCCGCGCGGGTCGTCGGTCACCGACGGGGATGCCGTGGGCTGGGAGGTGGGCGACTGGCTCACCTTCTGCCCGCCCTTGCCGCTGTCGGCCTTGTCGTCCTTGCCGCCCTTCCCGCCGATCACGAGATAGCCGGTCACGCCGGCGGCGACCACCACCGCGGCGGCCGCGACGATCGCGATCACCTTCGTGCGGCCTCCGCCGCCCTGCGGGTGCTGCGGGACGGGCACCGTGGGGGGCTGCTGCTGCCCCCACGGCTGCTGCTGACCGTACTGACCGGCCTGCCCGCCTTGCGGGTACTGCTGGTACCCGGGCTGCTGGTACGGGTTCGGCTGTTGGTAACCCGGCTGCTGATACGGATTGTGCTGCGAGTTGCCCTGCGGGTTTTGCGCGCCCCCTGGCGGCTGCTGATCTGGCCACATGGCCAGTAACCCTAGTGCTGTCAGGGACACGATTCGGTCACCGGCCCTCGTCAGGGTGGTAGCGAAGCGGAACGAGTGGCGTCCGGTGCTGGCCAGTTTCAGCTACTCGTGAGTAACATGCCGCCATGAGCGCAGACCAGATGTCGATCGGCGAGATGCTCGCCGCCACCGTGCCCATGGCCCGGACGCTGAACCTGGAGTTCCAGGAGACCACCCCGGAGCAGGCCGTGGTGTCCCTGCCGGACCAGGGCGCGTACCACAACCATGTGGGCGGGCCGCACGCCGGTGCGATGTTCACGCTCGGGGAGTCGGCCAGCGGGGCCATCGTGCTGGCCGCCTTCGGGGACCAGCTCTCGCGCGCGGTGCCGCTCGCCGTCCGCGCCGAGATCGCCTACAAGAAGCTGGCGATGGGCGCCGTCACCGCGACCGCCACGCTGGGCCGGCCGGCCGCCGAGGTCGTCGCCGAACTGGACGCCGGCCAGCGCCCCGAGTTCCCCGTGGCGATCGAGATCCGCCGCGCGGACGGCGCCGTGACCAGCGAGATGACCGTCGTCTGGACGCTGCGACCCAACGGCTAGGAACGGCTAGGACCGGCAAGGGGTGAGGGAGAGGGGCCCGGTCGAGGGCCCCTCTTCTCGTACGGGTCGGTTCACGCGGCCCGGCGCCCGTCCCGGCTGCCGGTGGTGCCACCGTCCTCCAGGCCCGCCACGAACTCCTTGAGCCAGCCGGTGAATTCGGGCCCGAGGTCCGGGCGTGCGCAGGCCAGGCGCACCACCGTGCGCAGATAGTCGGCCTTGTCCCCGGTGTCGTAGCGCAGACCGTCGAAGACGACTCCGTGCACGGTGCCGGCCGCCGCGAGGTCCTGGAGGGCGTCGGTCAGCTGGATCTCGCCGCCGCGGCCCGGCGGGGTGCGCTCCAGCACGTCGAACACGGCCGGGTCGAGGACATAGCGGCCGATGACCGCGTACCGGCTCGGCGCGGTCCCGGGCGCCGGCTTCTCCACCAGTCCGGTCACCCGTACGACATCCTTCTCGTCCGTCGGCTCCACCGCCGCGCAGCCGTAGAGGTGGATCTGCTCCGGGTCGACCTCCATCAGCGCCACCACGCTGCCCGCGCAGGCCTCGCGGACCTCCAGCATGCGGCTCAGCAAGGTCTCGCGCGCGTCGATGAGATCGTCCCCGAGGAGTACCGCGAACGGCTGGTTCCCGACGTGGCGGCGGGCGCACAGCACGGCGTGGCCGAGGCCGAGCGGGTCGCCCTGGCGGATGTGGTGGATGTCGGCGAGCCGCGCCGGATCGCGCACCGCGTCCAGGCGCACGGTGTCGCCCTTGGCGGCCAACGCCTGCTCCAGCTCGAAGGCGTTGTCGAAGTGGTCCTCGATGGCGCGCTTGTGCCGGCCGGTGACCATCAGGATGTCGTCGAGACCGGCCGCGGCCGCCTCCTCGACCACGTACTGGATGGCCGGCTTGTCGACGACCGGCAGCATCTCCTTCGGGGTGGCCTTGGTCGCGGGCAGGAACCGGGTGCCGAGTCCCGCGGCGGGTACGACCGCCTTGCGGACCGTGCGGCGGACGGCGGGGGTCGCTGTGGAGTGGGGGGCGATCATGCGGCCCATGCTGCGGGACGCGGATGAGAGCATGCCCGGAGAAACATGGGAACCGGCTGTGAAGCGATACCGGTGGTAACTGCCAGGTAATTCGCCGACTCTGAAGTCGAGTCAATCGAACTTCTTGTTTCCTGTGAGTCGCATGTGCGAAGGTGAGCCTCCCCGCAGGAGGGCAAAGGCAGGCGTCGCGCGCCAGGGCCGGCCCTTTAGGTATGCACCACCTCTAGGTATGCACCAATTCGGCACTGCCTTCCCACAGGACGGCATTTCATGTGCGGTCCTGCGGCTGGAAAGGAAACGGTTCCGTGCAGTCCCCATACCCCCCACGCCCGCCGTACCCGCCGCTGCCCGGTTCGCCCGGGGAGTCCGACCGTGACCTCGTCGCCGGACTCGGCGGCCCGCACCACGTCCGCCATCACGCCGTCGCCCTGCTGCTGGCCCGCCACTGGCGGGCCGCCCGCGACCATGCCGTCGTCTGCCTGGCCTCCGCCGGCCCCACCGCCCACCTCGTGGCCACCGCCGCCTTCCACGACGTCCTCGGCCGCATGGCCGACGGAGCGATCGGCGGCGCCCTGCGCCCACGCCTGCTGGTCGCCGTCCGCGACACCGTCCGGGCCTGGGCGGCGGACGATGCCGCCTGTGCGGCTCTGCCGGAATTGCGCAGGCCCGCCGGTGGTCGCGGACTGCGCGCGACGAAGCCCGGAACGCCGGAAAGGCGACAACTCGCCGAACGCGCATTCCAGGTCCTTCCCGGCGCCTCGCAATGCCTTCTGTGGCACACCGAGGCCGAAGCCGAACCCATAAACATACCCGCCGGTCTGCTGGGCATCGATCCAGCCACCGCGACGGCCGCCCTGGACCAGGCGCGAGAGCAATTCCGGGCGGGTTGCGTACGCGCCCACCGGGAACTCGCGCCCTCCAGGGAATGCCGCTTCTACAATCGCCTCCTCGACGTCCCCCTGCGCCGCGGCGGCGCCCTGCTGCCGGATGTGCGGCAGCATCTGACGGTCTGTGCGTACTGCCGGCACGCCGCCGAGACCTTCGGGCTGTTCGACGACAGCCTGGGCCTCCTGCTCGCCGAGACCGTGCTCGGCTGGGGAGCCCGCCGCTATCTCGACTCGCGTCCCGGGCGCGGGGCCGCCCAACAGGTGCCGCCCGCGCCGGCCCCCGACCCGGCGGCAGCGCCGCCCGGCGGCCGGCACCGCACCACGTCCGCCGACGGCCGCCACCGTACGGCCGTGGCCGTCGGCGTCGGACTCACCGCGCTCGCGCTCCTCGCCACGGTCCTCGTGGCCAGAAGCTGGTCCGATGACAACGGTGTCCCCGCGCCCGGCGCGACCTGGGGCGCCCCCGCGGGGCGCACCACCCGGCCGGGCGGCACCGACGGCCGATCCGCAGTCTCCCCCTCCGCCGCCTCGGTCGGCGACCCCGTCGAGGTCGCCCACGGCAGCCTGCGCGGACTCGGCTCCGGCCGCTGCCTGGACGTGCGCGGCGACACCGCCGAGGCGGGCACGGGCGTCGTGCTCGCGCCGTGCTCGTCCGCCGCCACGCAGCAGTGGTCGTACCGCGACGGACTGCTGCGCAGCGCCGCCGACCCGTCCCTGTGCCTGGCCGCCGACCCCGGCGCGAAGACCGTCGTGCTGGCCGGGTGCGTCGTCCACGCGGGCGAGGTGACGTACGACATCACCGTGCGCGGCGAGATCCTGCTCCGTGGGCAGAAGGCCCTCGCGCTCGCTCCCGCCGCCGACGGCTCGTCCTCAGGGATCGCGCTGGCACCGCGCGACGGTTCGCCGGAACAGCGCTGGGCGCTGGAGCCGGGCGCGGATGGGCTCCGGCGGCCCGGCGTGACACAGGGTGAGCCGCGTGGGCCGGGCGCTGACGGTGCTCGGGGTGCGCGGGGCGACGACGCCGGGGTGCCTGGCGGGCCGGGTGGGCTGGACGGGCCAGGTGGGCTGGACGGGCCGGGGAACCCGAAGGCAGAGGGCGACGGCGGCGCGCCGTACGGCGGCACCGCGCCCGGGGAGCCGGATGTCGAGGGCGGCGGACCGGACCGTACCGGCGGCGCCGCGGGCGGGGTGAACGAGACCCGGATCGCCCAGGTCCGTGCCGAACACCACCGGCGGCGCACCGGTTCCGTGCCGACCGGCGCGGCGGTGCGCGCGGCGCACAGGATGCTGTCGCCCCTCGCCGACAGGGTCGCCGCCGTGCCGGCGGCCGTGGGGAGGTCTCTGGGCTGACGCCGCTGGGCCGACGCGCCGGGAGCCGGCTCGGGCACGCCTGAACCGCGTTCGAGCCACCACCTCGAAGTCATGGGGAATTTACAGACTTCGAGAGAATGTCCCGTGGTGTTGCGGCCGGGTGAGTGCACGGTGAAGCAGGTGGCCGGTTTGACGGGCTTGTGGTGGTGTGGCGCGTGGACCCGCGGGGTCCCGCGCCCGCGCCGGTGAGGGAAATGACATCGTTTTCCGGTTCTTACGGTAATTCGACCCAGTGGCCGAATCGCTGTCACCAGCCGTGAAATGGGCGCGACGTTATTGACCCGTGAGTAGGTCACGGATAGGTTCCGGTGCCCTCGCACCAGAGCGCTCGCCGCACACCCCCCACCGTGCTGTCTCGCCGATCGTGCCGGAGCATCATGACCTCGCCTGTGCGCGCCCATGACCTCGTCCTGTGCCTCACCCCCTGCGGAGAACCCGACGCCGGTCTCACCGCCGCCGCCTGTGCCGCCGGCGCGCTCGGCATCCTCGACCTCGGTACCGGTGACCGGAGATCGCGAGAGGAGCTGTCGCGGCTGAGACGGGCCGCGCCGGGCCCCTTCGGGGTACGGGTGACCGGGCGCTGCGCGCTCACCCCGGCCGATGTCGGCGACGCTCCCGACACCGTGGTCCACACCCCGGACGCGACCTGGAACCCGGCCGAACTCCCCTCGGCATGCCGGGTGCTGGCGGAGGTCACGGACATCGGGCAGGCCCGTGCGGCTGTCCGCGCCGGTGCCCATGGGCTGATCGCCCGCGGCGCCGAGAGCGGCGGCGGGGTCGGCGAGCTGAGCACCTTCGTCCTGCTCCAACAGCTGCTGTCCGACGAGGAGTCGGGCTCGATCCCGGTCTGGGCGTGCGGTGGCATCGGGCCGCGTACGGCGGCGGCCGCCGTGGCGGGCGGTGCCACCGGCGTCGTCCTCGACAGCCAGCTCGCGCTGCTCGCCGAATCGGGGCTGCCGGAGACGGTCCGGTCGCTGCTGCGGCCCCTGGACGGCTCGGAGACCGTGGTGCTGGGCGGCCACCGGGTGCTGCGCCGCCGGGGCCCCGACACCCCGCAACCACCCGCCGACGACCCCGAGGCGGTCGCGTCCCTGCTCGGCGCCCGCGATCCCCGCCGACAACTGCTCCCGGTGGGCCAGGACGCCTACCTCGCCACCCGGTTCGCCGCACGGTACGGGGACGTACGGGGGGCGGTACGGGAGGTGTCGGCGGCGATCCGCGGGGTGGCCGGTGCCGGACCGGCATCGGCGACGCCGCCCGGCGCTTCCGGCGTCGGCCCGGCTCCCGCAGGGAGATTCCAGCGTTCGCGGCGGC
>NZ_JBFAWH010000031.1:0-80321 GCF_040680235.1 Streptomyces sp. NPDC052101 | reverse complement strand
CAGGGGTAACCGCCACCCCCACCGCCACCGCCCCCGCCACGGCCGCGGCCGCGGCCGCGGCCGCGGCCGGCGGGCCGGTTAGGGGACCGCCCGTCGCGCTGTCCGTGTCCTGTCGCGCGGTTGCCGTGGCGCCCGCCCGCCCAAGTTGGCGGTGCATGGAGGAGGGGTTTCACCCGGACGGCGGAGCGGGCAGGATGAGGCGGCCATGACATGCCCATGCGGCGCTGAACCGAAGGGAACCGTCTCGTGCTCCGTAAGCCAAGCGCGCTGCTCGCCGCCTCCGCCCTGCTCCTCCTCGGCACCGCGGTGCAGGCCGCGGCCGACCCCGCGCCCTCTGCCGCGCCGTCGGCCGCCTGCACCTACACGCCGGCCGTTCCCGCAGACAACTTCAAGGGGATACCGGTCTTCGACCCGGTGAAGGCCGCCAAGCCGTACAGCGCGACACTGCGCACCGGCCAGGGTGCGATCACCTTCCGGGCACTGACCGACAAGGCTCCTTGCACCACGTACTCCTTCAAGTTCCTCGCCCAGCGCGACTACTTCGACCGCTCGCACTGCCACAGGCTCACCACCGCGCGCATCTACGTGCTCCAGTGCGGCGACCCGACCGGCACCGGGAGCGGCGGGCCCGGTTACTCCTTCCCCGACGAGAACTTGACCGGGGCGACCTATCCTGCCGGGACGGTGGCGATGGCCAACGCTGGGCCCAACACCAACGGAAGCCAGTTCTTCTTCGTCTGGAAGGACACCAAGCTCTCGCCCGCCTACACGCCGTTCGGCAAAGTCACCGCGGGCCTCGACGTGCTCCAGAAGATCGCGGTGGGCGGCGAGGACGACCAGAACGGGCCGGGAGACGGCTTTCCGACGCTGCCGGTGAACATCAAGCGCGTACAAATCAAGAGCAGGTAGTACGGTCCTGCCCCGGCCCAGGCGGGTGCGGCCCTCTTGCGGGTCCTCTTGCGTGCCGGGGCGAGGAGAGCAGCCAGCCATCGGCGTCGGTGGGCTGGGAAGGTGGTGACATCGCCTCGTACTCGGTGGCCGGCGCTGTTGGAGGCGACCGTGATGCTGCTCCGGCTTGTCCTCTCGGTGAGGGCGCGAGGGGGTGACGGTCGGGGAGAGGGGGTGAGGGCTTGTCGTTGATGTCGGCCCCTGCCCGTACGTCGGTCTACTGGCTCCGGCCGATGAAGGTGTGCAGTCGGGTGCGGGGATCGACGGGGTGGAACGAGAACTTGTTGAACTGTTCACCCGAGCGGATGCCGGAGAGCAGCATGTCGCGCATCTGCGAGATCGCCTCACTCCTCGCCGCGGCGACGCGACCGTGCCCCTCCTCGGAGTCGTCGGCATCCGCCAGTGCCTGAGCCAACTGTTGCTCCCAGGCCCAGACGCGGCGCCAGACATACATCTCACCCTGCGCGGACCCGGGGTACTGCAGGCCGACCAGCTCCCAACCTTGGTTCTTGGACAGGGGAGAGTCGGCGCGGACCCAGCTCACAGCGACTTCAGCTGCTCGCTGAGCCAGTTCCTCGTCGGTCATCTGCGAGGCGGGAAGGCTGGATTCGGAGCGCGTGGTGTTCATGACCCGAGATTATCGTCGTTACGACGATAAGGCAACGTGACGGCCTGGAGCCCCCTATGCTGCTCCGGTGATCAAGCCGATAGAACTGGTGATATTCGACTGCGACGGGGTCTTGGTCGACAGTGAGTGCATTGCTGTCCGGGTCCAGGTGGCCCTCGGTGCAGAGTTGGGCTGGCCGCTCAGCGAGGACGAGGTGGTGGCCCGGTTCATCGGGCGTTCGCACGCCGCCATCCGCGAGCAGGTCGCCGAACGGCTCGGTCAGGAAACGGCCGCGGTCTGGGCGGAGCGGTTCGAGCAACTGCACCATGAGGCCGTGGACGCCGGACTGGCTCCCGTCGAGGGGCTGCTCGAAGCGCTTGACAAGATCACGCTGCCGACCTGCGTCGCCTCAAGCGGCTCGCACGAGAAGATGCGCCACACCCTGGGCCGCACTGGCCTGTACGAGCGTTTCGAGGGGCGTATCCACAGCTCCACGGAAGTGGCGCACGGCAAGCCGGCTCCCGACTTGTTCCTGTACGCCGCCGAGCGGATGGGTGTCTCTCCGCAAGCGTGTGTGGTGGTCGAGGACAGCCGCCCCGGCGTCCAGGCCGCCCGAGCCGCCGGCATGCGAGCCCTCGGCTACGCGGGCGGGCTCACGCCCGCCGAACACCTGGAAGGTGCTGACACCGTCGTCTTCCACGACATGCGCAAGCTTCCCGTCCTGCTGCGCGAGATGTGACAAGGGCCCTGCCCGGCTGCCTCACCGGACGGGTTTTTCGAGGAGGGTGAAGGACTTGGTCGTGCCGTCCGGTTGCGTCCAGCCCCGGCCGCGCGCTGCTCGGCCGGCCCGCAGAAGCCGCCGTCCCGTTCCCGGCTGGGCTGTGGCGCGGTCCACCACCAAGCGATGCACATAGCCGGCCGTCGGGGGCTGCGGGCCCCAGGCGTCCGGATCATCCCACCACAGCTCCCGGGCCCCGACCGTGCGTCCGTGGTCTTCTGCTATCCAGACCTCTCCTTCCTTCATGACCCGGCGGAATTGGTCTTCGTCGAGTTCCCCCGGCTGCCACTGGCCGGTGGTGCCGCGGGAGTTCATCCAGCGGGCGGCGTGCCGCCTCGTCCCGCAGGCGTACGAGGGTGGAGAGGCCTTGATCGACAGCTGGGCGAAATCGTAGATCGTTCACTCGCCGATCCTCACAGATCTGCCACGTGGACGGGGCAGCGGACGTCGTCCGTGAAGAGCACCCCGTCCCGCCTGCCCGACACCAGGTCGTGCCGTCGCCTTTGCTGCTCCGTGGGGAGTGACAGGATCGGGTAGACGCGACTCGTCGTAGCTGATGCTGGTCCCGGAGAACACCGCGTCACTCGACACATGGACCAGCCGGCAGCCGTACCGCGCAGCGGCCAACGCGAGTCGGCCGGGCCCCTGTGCCGTCACCGCCCAGTCAGCCCCGCCGCTCGTCGTGTTGATGATGACGCGCGGTTCCGTCTGTGCCACGACGGCCTCCACACGCTGCTGATCCCTCATATCGAGGGAGTGCCAGGCGGCGCGCGCTGTGCTGCGCCACTCCGTCCACGTATCGAATCCAGGTTCCCCCGGCGGCTGGCAGCTCGTGGACGGCCGGGGAAGTCACGCCAGGTCGACGCCCAGCTCGGTGTCCGGACGGCAGAAGGTGTACGCAGTAATGGTTGGGTCGGTGAGGGCAGCCCCCGCCTCGTCAGCTCTGATCGGTGTGGTGTTCCCTCGATCACGGTGCAGTCGGCCAGGGGGATGGAGGCGGGATCCGAGCCGTGTGTGGAGCGCTTCTGCTGCACGACGTGCCCGGTCCTCGCGGACGGAGGAGCGAACGCCGGCAGCGGCCCTGCGCCCTACGGCCGAACGGATAGCCCGAGCCCTCCTGTATGTCTGGGAGAAACTGGGCGACGACCCGGGGCAGCACGCTCGATTCGTCACCACCGCCCGAACCGTCCTCGAACAGATGGGGGGGACGGTCCGTGGCCGGCGCCAGGTGAGTCTGGAATCGCCGACATACCGGAAGGCGGGTGTGACGGTGGGAAGCCACTCCGAGCCGCCGAGACGGGCTCACGCGATGAACACCGGTGAGCAGATGGGAGGGACAAGGGGCGCTCGCGTCCGGCGCCGCTGCCCCGCGAACGCTCTCGGCGGGGCACCGGGAACGGTCGCCCGCGAATGGGGTTTTGCTACAGACCGTGAGATCTGTTGGTCGCTACGCCCCCTTCCGGGTGGTGCGTCGTGCCCTCGCATGCTGTCCCAATCAGCACCCTCGATTTACGGTGCTGGTTCCGTGCCGACCTCGGTGACCGGAATCGCGGATACCCGCAGGTCCTAGCTCCGATCGAATGAGTTGTCGTACCACTCGATGGTGGTGCCTATGAGGCTGGCGGCGACGATGCGGGGCAGGTTGGACGGGGCTGGTGGAGCGGTCGCGGGGGAGGACATGGGCACCACTTCCTGGCGTTCGAGGGGGACGTATGCGTGTCGCCGCACCGTAGGAACGTGCAGGTCAGGGGCGTATGTTTTGGGACAACATAGTTCTGGGCGCCGGAGTGCGCGCCGCGGACGGTGGAATGAGCCTGGCGCGTTTCGAGGGGGACATGTGTGCTCACGCCGGGGGCACGGGTGGCTTCGCCTGACGCCGTACACCGGTCTGCTGGAGGTTCGGGAGAAGCAGGCTCGGGAAGAGGCGGTGTGGCTCCGTAGACTGCGCGTGTGGCTGAGCAGAGGATGAGTGGCGCGAAGACCGGTGGCGATGCGGAGCGGCCGGCACTCCCGGCGACCAGCTGGGCGGTGCTCGGACTGCTCTCCTTCGGCGAGGAGCTGTCCGGTTACGACCTGAAGAAGTGGGCGGACTGGTCGCTGAGCTTCTTCTACTGGAGCCCGTCGTTCAGCCAGATCTACGGCGAACTCAAACGCCTGGAGAACGCCGGTTACGTGACCTCGCGGATGGTCGCGCAGGAGACCGGCAACCGCGACAAGAAGGTCTACCGCATCACCGACGAGGGCATGATGGCGGTCCGCACCTGGGCGCGCGAGGCACCGGTGGAACCGCCGGTGCTCAAGCACGGCGTGATGCTGCGACTGTGGCTCGGCCATCTGCTCGAGCCGGAGCAGATGCAGGAAGTGCTCACCCGGCACCGGCAGTACGCCGAGACCATGCGGCGGCGTGCCGAGGCCGACGCGGAGGGCGGGCGAGCCGAGGAGGCGTGGGCCTACCCCGTGCTCACCCTGAAGTGGGCCGAGCGGTACTACGCCTCGGAGCGGGACCTGGCCGACGCGATGCTGGCCGACCTGGAGGAGCTGGAGCGCAGGCGCCCGTAGGTCCGGCGGAAGTACAGCAGCGGGTCGGCCTCCCCGGGCCGGGCCGCGGACGCCAGCGTGGTGACCCGGCCCAGGGCGATCACATGGTCGCCGCCGGGGAAGGTCCCCGCCAGATCGCACTCGATCGTCGCGAGCGCCCCGTCGAGCAGCGGGGCGCCGTTGACGCCGGGGCGCCAGTCGACTCCGGTGAACTTGTCCCCGCCGGTGACGGCGAACTGCCGGCACAACTCCTGTTGGTCCGCCGAGAGGATGTTGACGGCGAAGCGCCCGGCCGCGCGGATCTTCGGCCAGGTGGACGATGTCTGCGCCGGGCAGAAGCAGATCAGCGGTGGGTTCAGCGACACCGACGAGAACGACTGGACGGCCATGCCGGCCGGACGCCCGTCGGGCTGAGTCGCGGTGATCACCGCGACCCCGGTGCAGAAGCTGCTCAGCACCTCCTTCATCGCCGCGTCGTCGATCTGCGCGGTGCGCGGGGGAACAGTTTCGGGGGTGAGGGTGGACATGCTGTCCTCCGTTGCTTCATATCCCTAGTAGGAATATTTCTAATCGGAATATATATCTAGATTGGATGCCTGCCGCGCTCGCGCGTCAAGAGCCCCCTGGGGTCAGCCCGTGGCAAGCCCCAGGCCGGCGGCGAGCCGGCCGCGGTGCCAGGCCGGGGCGCCGAAGAGCTGCCCGGAGCCGTGGGCGCGCTTGAAGTAGCGCTGGGCCACGTGCTCCCATGTGATGCCGATCCCGCCGTGCAGCTGGATCGTCTCGCCCGCGACCGCGGAGAACGCCTCCGAGCAGGCGGACTTGGCGGCAGCCGCGTAACGGGGCAGCTCCGGCGAGCCCTCGGCGGCGGCGAACGCCGCTCCGAGCGCCGCCGAACGCGCCGACTCCACCAGCACATACGCGTCCGCGAGCCGGTGCTTCACCGCCTGGAAGGAGCCGATGGGTCGGCCGAACTGGACACGCGCGCGGGCATAGGCGACCGTCAGCTCCAGGCAGCGCTCGGCCGCGCCGACCTGCTCGGCGGCCAGCGCCGTGCAGGCGAGGTCCAGGACGTGGTCCAGCGTTCGGCCGCCCTGCCCATCCACGCCGATCAGCCGGCCCTCGGCGGCGTCGAGGACGACCCGGGCCTGGGCCCGCGTGTCGTCCATCGGGACGGCCGCCTCGCGGCGTACGCCCGCGCCACAGGCCGGCACCTCGAAGAGCGAGACCCCGGCGGCGGTGCGGGCCACGACCAGCAGCACATCGGCCTCGGTCCCGTTCAGCACGTGCTGCTTCACCCCGGTGATCCGCCAGGTGCCGCCGGGTCCGGGCGCCGCGGCGGCCCGGATCGCCGACGCGTCCCAGGAGCCGTTCTCGGCCCAGGCCAGCGCCCCCACCGCGCGCCCCTCCGCGAGGGGCGGCAGCAGGCGGGCGCAGGCCGCACGGTCCTCACTGGCGAGCAGCGCCCGCACCGTGAGGACCGCCGAGCCGAGATACGGCACGGGGCTCAGCGCACGCCCCAACTCCTCCATGACCACGTGGACTTCGAGGGCGCCGCAGCCCGCGCCGCCGTACTCCTCCGGAACGGCGAGTCCGGCGCCGCCGATCTGCTCGGTCAGGGGGCGCCAGGCCTTCGCGCCGTCATGGCGCGCGAGCAGCGAGCGGACCGTGGTCCGCAGCTCTTCCTGTTCCTGCGTCAGCCTCACCCGGCTGCTCCTTTCCGTCGGACCGTGGAGCCCTGTGCTGCATGCCACGGTGTGCTTCTGAGGTGCGGGCCCGGGCCGTCGCCAGGACGTCATATGCGTCGCGCTCACGGGCGAGTTCGACGCGGTGAGGGCCTCGACCTCCTCCCTGAGATCCCGGCTGCGGGTCTGGGGCGGCGAGCTGGTAACCCAGGCAGGCACCGGTGCAGCGGACCCGGGTGCTGAACAGCTCGGACAGCAGCGGGCCCAGCGGCGCGTACATCGCCGACCCCACCATCTGGGAGCGACGGTGAAGGGGGGGGCTCAGGGGGCAAGGACGCGGGCGCGGCAGTCGGCGGGGGTGCCCCAGGCGTCCCGGAGGGGGCGCGCCTTGCGCATCCACAGGGAGAGGTCGAGCTCGTCGGTGTAGCCGACGGCGCCGTGGAGTTGCAGGGCGGTGCGGGCCGCCGTGTACGCCGCCTCACCCGCGGTGACCTTCGCCGCGGCGATCTCCCGGCCGGCGGCCGGGTCTTCCGCGGCCAGCGCGAGGGCCGCGGCGTGCAGCAGCGGCTGGGCGAACTCCAGGGCGAGGAGCGTGTCGGCGAGGCGGTGCTTGACCGCCTGGAAGGAGCCGATGGCGACGCCGAACTGGGTGCGCCGGCGGACGTGGTCGACCGTGTGGGCGAGGAGGGCGCGGCCCAGCCCCAGGGACTGGGCGGCGGTGGTCAGCGCGGCGACATCGGCGGCGCGTGCGGCTGCGGCGAGAACGCGGGGCCCTTGGGCGAGGACGGTTCCGCCGTGGGGTCGGGCCAGGCGGCGGGTCGGGTCGAGGGACGGCTGGATCGGGCCGTGCCCGTCGGCCAGACTCAGGGTGTCGCCGTCGACGACGAAGACGGCGTCGGCAGCGTCGGCGTCCAGGGCGTAGGGGCCGGCCGGTTCAGGGGTGCGTGGGGTTCGACGCCGTCCGCGGGTGTCGGGGGGTTGCTCGCGCGGTTCCCCGCGCCCCTTGGCGGCATCGCTCCTGCTCCGCGTGCAAAGAGAGGCGACCACCTTGCCCGCCGCGATCTGCGGGAGCCACGTTCCCGTCACGTCACCGTCGTCCAAGTGGTCGAGGAGGGCGGCCACGGCCACCGTCTCCACGACCGGGCCCGGTACCGTGTGGCGGCCCAGTTCGGTGAAGGCGAGGGCGAGTTCGAGGGGGAGGGGGCCGAGGCCGTCGTGGCGTTCGGGTACGGCGAGGGCGAAGACACCGGTCTCGGCCAGGCGGGCCCACAGGGCGCGGCCGGGCGCGGTGTCGCCGGCCGCCCAGGCCCGGGCGATCGCCGGAGTGCCGGCGCTGGTCAGCAGGCCGTCCAGCGTACGCCCGAACTCCCGCTGCTCGTCGTCGAGGAGGAACCGCATCACCGGCGTCCCTTCGGCAGGCCGAGCAGCCGCTCGGCGATGATGTCGCGCTGGATCTCGTTGGTCCCGGCGTAGATGGGACCGGCGAGGGAGAAGACGTGGCCCTCGGCCCAACTGCCGTGGGCGGGCGCCTCGTCGGCCTCTTCGGAGAGTTCGCCGTAGGGGCCGAGCAGGTCGAGGGCGGTCTCGTGGAGTGCGATGTCCAACTCGGACCAGTAGATCTTGTTGAGACTCGACTCCGGGCCGATCGATCCCCCCGCGGCGAGGCGGGAGGCGTTGGCGTAGGTGAACAGCTGGTAGGCGCGGGCGCCGATCACCGCGTCGGCCACCCGGTCGCGCAGCGCGGTGTCGGCGGGGTCGGCCCCCTCGCGCCACAAGGCGGTGAGGCGGTCGGCGGAAGCGGTGAATCGGCCGGGGCTGCGGAGCGTGAGCCCGCGCTCGTTGCCGGCGGTGCTCATCGCCACCCGCCAGCCCTGTCCGGGTTCGCCGATGACGTCCCGGTCGGGTACGAAGACGCCGTCGAGGAAGAGTTCGGCGAAGGCGGGCTTGCCGTCGAGCCGCCCGATGGGCCGTACGGTCACGCCCTTCGCGTCCAGCGGGAACATCACGTACGTCAGGCCCTGATGCGGCCTGGCGGTGCCCTGCTCGCTGCGGAACAGGCCGAAGGCGCGGTCGGCGAACGCGGCCCGTGACGACCAGGTCTTCTGGCCGTTCAGCAGCCAGCCGCCGTCGGTCCGTACGGCGGTGGAGCGCAGCGAGGCGAGGTCCGAGCCGGCCTCCGGTTCGGACCAGGCCTGGGCCCAGATCACCTCGCCGCTCGCCATGGTCGGCAGGACGCGGGCGCGCTGCTCGGCCGTGCCGTGCTCGAACAAGGTGGGGGCGAGGAGGTTGATGCCGTTCTGGCTGACGCGCCCGGGCGCGCCGGCGGCGTAGTACTCCTCCTCGAAGATCAGCCACTCGAAGGTGGTGGCCGCACGGCCACCGTACTCCTCGGGCCAGGAGACCACCGACCAGCGGTCGGCGGACAGCGTGCACTCCCACTCCCTGTGGGCCGCGAAGCCCTCGGCCGTCTCCAGGGAGGGCAGCGGGGCGTCGGGGACATGGGCGGCGAGCCAGGCGCGCGCCTCGGCACGGAAGGCGTCCTCGGCGGCGGTGAAGTCCAGGTCCATCAGGCACCGGCCTCCTTCTGGCCGGCCTCGCGCATGGCGCGGATGTCCATGCCGCCGAGGGAGTCCTCGGCGGTCTCGGCGTTGTGCGCGTGGGCGAGGTGGTGCAGGCCGAAGACCGAGTCCAGACCGGTGTGCAACCCCTGCAGGTCCTCCGCCTGGTTGACCGCGCGCTTGGTCAATGCCAGGCCCATGCGTGGCATCTCGGCGACCTGCTGCGCCAACTCCGCGGTGCGGTCCGCCAGTTCCTCGCGTGGCACCACCCGGTTGACCATGCCGACCTCGCACGCCCGCTGCGCGCTCATCCGGTCGCCGGTGTAGAGGAACTCCTTGGCGATCCGCGGCGGCATCACCCACGGGTGGGCGAAGTACTCGACTCCGGGGATGCCCATGCGCACCACCGGGTCGGCGAAGAACGCGTCGTCGGAGGCGACGATCAGGTCGCAGACCCAGGCGAGCATCAGCCCGCCCGCGACGCACGCGCCCTGCACCGAGGCGATCACCGGCTTCGGCAACTCGCGCCAGCGGCGGCACATGCCCAGATACACCTCGGACTCGCGGGCGAAGCGGCTCTCGGCGCCCGCCTTGTCCGAGTGGTCCCACCACAGCCCGGCTCTGCGGTCGAACGGCAGCTGGGCGTCCCGCTCCGGGGTGCCGATGTCGTGTCCGGCGGAGAAGTGCTTCCCCGCGCCGGCGAGGACGACGACCTTGACCTCGTCGTCGTCGGCCGCGCGGTAGAAGGCGCGGTCCAGGGCGTAGGTCATCGCCGAGTTCTGGGCGTTGCGGTAGTCGGGCCGGTTCATGGTGACGGTCGCGACCGGGCCCCGCTTCTCATAGAGCACCGGCGCCTGGGCTCCGTCGTGGGCAGCGGACATCGGCCCCTCCTTCCCTAACAAGTGTTTGGTAGGTTAACGTACGGCCATGAGCAGCGTCGAGGAGTTCCGCACCGAGATCCGCGCCTGGCTGCGGGGCAACCTGACAGGTGAGTGCGCGGACCTGCGCGGGAGCGGCGGACCCGGCCGGGAGCACGAGGCCTTCGCCGAACGCCTGGCATGGGAGCGGCACATGGCCGCCGCCGGCTGGACCTGCGTGGGCTGGCCGAAGGAGTACGGCGGCCGGGGAGCGAACCTGGAACAGCAGGTCGCCTTCCACGAGGAGTACGCGCTCGCGGACGCCCCCGCCCGCGTGAACCACATCGGTGAACAGCTCCTCGGTCCCACCCTGATCGCCTTCGGCACACCCGAGCAGCGCGAGCGGTTCCTCCCGCCGATCGTGGCCGTGGAGGAACTGTGGTGCCAGGGCTACAGCGAGCCGGACGCCGGATCCGACCTGGCGAACGTGCGCACCCGGGCCGAGCGGGACGGCGAGGACTGGGTCGTCACCGGCCAGAAGATCTGGACCTCACTGGCGCACGAGTCCGACTGGTGCTTCGTCGTCGCCCGCACCGAGCCGGGCTCCACCCGGCACCAGGGGCTGTCCTATCTGCTGGTGCCGTTGGACCAGCCCGCTGTGGAGGTCCGGCCGATCATCCAGCTGACCGGCACCTCCGAGTTCAACGAGGTGTTCTTCGAGGGGGCCCGCACCTGTGCCGGGAACATCGTGGGCGCTCCGGGCGACGGCTGGAAGGTGGCCATGGCCACCCTCGGCTTCGAGCGTGGGGTCTCCACCCTCGGCCAGCAGGTCGGCTTCCGCCGCGAGCTGGAGGCCATCATCGAGCTGGCCGAGCGCAACGGCGCGGCCGCCGACCCGCTGATCCGCGACCGGCTCGCCCGGGCCTGGGTGGGCCTGGAGACCATACGGTTCAACGCCCTGCGGATGCTGGAGGGCGTGGCGGCGGGCGCGCCGGGTCCCGAGGCGTCCATCGGGAAGATCTTCTGGGCAGCCTGGCACCGCGAGCTGGGCGAACTCGCCATGGACGTCTGCGGCGCCGACGGCATGCTCGCGGCCGGTGAGCCGTACGACCTCACCGACTTGCAGCGGCTGTTCCTCTTCTCCCGCTCCGACACCATCTACGCCGGGTCGAACGAGATCCAGCGCAACATCATCGCCGAGCGCGTCCTCGGCCTGCCGAAGGAGGCCCGCCCGTGACCACACCCACCGCGCACCCGCCGTATGTGCCGGGTCACGGACTGCTCGCCGGTCGCACCGCCGTCGTCACCGCCGCCGCGGGCGCCGGCATCGGCGGGGCGACCGCCCGGCGGCTGTTGGAGGAGGGCGCCGACGTCGTCGTATCCGACGCGCACGCCCGCCGGCTGAAGGAGTCCGAGGCCGAGCTGGCCGCCGAGTTCGGTGCGGACCGGGTGGCGTCGCTGCCCTGCGACGTCACCGACGAGACCCAGGTCGGCGCCCTGTTCGACCTCGCCGAGGAACGCCACGGCAGGCTCGACATCGTGGTGAACAACGCCGGGCTCGGCGGCACCGCGAACCTCGTCGACATGACCGACGAGCAGTGGGACAAGGTCCTCGACGTCACCCTGGGCGGCACCTTCCGCTGCACCCGGGCCGCGCTGCGCCGGATGAGGGCGGCGGGCGCCGGGGGAGTCGTCGTCAACAACGCCTCGGTGATCGGCTGGAGGGCGCAGCAGGGACAGGCGCACTACGCGGCGGCCAAGGCCGGGGTGATGGCGCTGACCCGGTGTGCCGCGCTGGAGGCCGCCGCGTACGGCGTACGGGTCAACGCCGTATCACCCAGCCTGGCCATGCATCCGCACCTGGTGAAGGTCACCACGCCCGAGCTGTTGGAGGAGTTGACCTCCCGTGAGGCCTTCGGCCGCTACGCGGAGCCGTGGGAGGTGGCCAACGTCATCGTCTTCCTGGCCAGCGGCTACTCCTCGTACCTGACCGGAGAGGTCCTCTCGGTCAGCAGCCAGCATCCCTGAGGCGAGAATGACCCGGTGCCGAAGAACAGCAAGAAGACCACCGTGACCCCGTCGCCCGAGCGGCGCGAGGAACTGCTGGCGACCGCGGCCGACGTGTTCGCCGCGCAGGGCTACAACGCCACCACCGTCCGCAAGATCGCAGACGAGGCGGGGATGCTCGCGGGCAGCCTCTACTACCACTTCGACTCCAAGGAGTCGATGCTCGACGAGATCCTCTCCACCTTCCTGGACGAACTGTGGGGCCGGTACGACGCCGTGCTGGCCGCCGGGCTCGGTCCACGGCAGACCCTCGAGGCCCTCGTCACCGAGTCCTTCCGGGGGATCGACCGGCATCTAGCCGCCGTCGCCATCTACCAGAAGGAATCCAGGCACCTCCAGAGCCAGCCGCGCTTCCACTACCTCGCCGACTCCCAGCAGAAGTTCGAGAAGGCGTGGCTCGGAACCCTGGAGCGCGGCGTGGCACAGGGGGAGTTCCGCGCAGACCTGGACATCCGGCTGACCTACCGCTTCGTGCGCGACACCGTCTGGGTCGCCGCGTCCTGGTACCAGCCGGGCGGAAGGCGCGGTCCCGAGGAGATCGCCCGCCAGTACCTGTCGATGGTGCTGGAGGGCATCGCCGTCCGCGAATGACACATGAACCGACCAACAAGGAGCAGCAGGCATGTCCGAGGCATACATCGTCGACGCGATACGCACCCCCGTCGGCAAGCGAGGCGGTGGACTCGCCGCCGTCCACCCCGCCGACCTCGGCGCCCATGTACTGAAGGCGCTGATGGACCGCTCGGACGTGGACCCGGCCGCCGTCGAGGACGTCGTCTTCGGCTGCCTGGACACCGTCGGGCCGCAGGCCGGCGACATCGCCCGCACCTGCTGGCTGGCCGCCGGGCTGCCCGAGGAGGTGCCAGGGGTGACGGTGGACCGCCAGTGCGGTTCCTCCCAGCAGGCCCTGCACTTCGCCGCGCAGGGAGTGCTGTCGGGCACCCAGGACCTGGTGGTCGCGGGCGGCGTGCAGAACATGTCGATGATCCCGATCGCCTTCGCCAGCCGTCAGGCGGCCCTTCCGCTCGGGCTGACCGAGGGCCCGTACGCCGGCTCCGTGGGCTGGCGTGCCCGCTACGGCGACAAGCCGGTCAACCAGTTCCACGGCGCCGAACTGATCGCCGAGCGGTGGGACATCTCCCGCAGGGACATGGAGGAGTTCGCGCTGCGCTCGCACCAGCGGGCGATCCGCGCCATCGACGAGGGCCGCTTCGACCGGGAGATCGTCGCGTACGGCGACGTCACCAGCGACGAGGGCCCGCGCCCTGACACCAGCCTGGAGAAGATGGCCGGGCTGAAGCCGCTCGTCGAGGGCGGCCGGCTGACCGCCGCCGTCTCCTCCCAGGTCTCCGACGGCGCCTCGGCGATGCTCATCGCGAGCGAGCGGGCCGTACGCGAGCACGGGCTGACCCCGCGCGCCCGCATCCACCACCTCTCCGCCCGCGGCGAGGACCCGATCCGCATGCTCTCCGCGCCGATCCCGGCCACGGCGTACGCGCTGAAGAAGGCCGGGATGACGCTCGACGACATCGACCTGGTCGAGATCAACGAGGCCTTCGCCTCCGTGGTGCTGGCCTGGCTGAAGGAGACCGGCGCCGACCCGGAGAAGGTCAACGTCAACGGCGGCGCCATCGCCCTCGGCCACCCGCTCGGCGCCACCGGCACCAAGCTGATGACCACCCTGCTGCACGAACTGGAGCGCACCGGTGGGCGGTTCGGCCTGCAGACGATGTGCGAGGGCGGCGGACAGGCCAACGTCACCATCATCGAGCGCCTCTGATGGGCTGGGACGCCGAGACCGACGTCGCCGTCGTGGGCTTCGGCGGAGCCGGCGCCTCCGCGGCCGTCCAGGCCGCGGACGCCCGTGCCGGCGTCCTCGCCCTCGACCGGTTCACGGGCGGCGGCGCCACCGCCCTCAGCGGCGGCGTCGTGTACGCGGGCGGAGGCACCCCGCAGCAGAAGGCGGCCGGGGTCGAGGACACCCCCGAGGCCATGTACGCCTACCTCAGGGCGGAGACCGCCGGGGTCGTCTCCGGCGCCGTACTGCGCCGCTTCTGCGCGCCGCCTGGAGGAAGACGGCGCCGGGGAAGCCGCCCGGCAGCGGCCGCAAGCCGAGCACGTCGTGGTGGAACGCGGTGCTGCGCGCCAGGTCGGAGACGCAGAGGACGGCGTGGTTGAGCCGGTGGATCGGCATGGACGGTGCCGTTCGGGTCGGTTCTGGAGTCGTGTATCAGCCGTCCGGCAGCATCGGGGCATCGGCCCAGCGGAAGACATGCGCCAGCCGTGGCTCGACGATCCCCGCGCCGGGCACCTCGCCGTCGAACCAGCGGTCCACGCAGGTCCAGTGGTAGCTGTGGCCGAGGTATTCACCGGTCAGGCCCTCGACGTCCACGTACTCCTGCTCCCACACATGGGTCCAACGGGACGGCGTGAGTGCCTGGTCCACGCGGCTGAGCGCCCAGGACCGGATGGTGGAGATGTGCTCGGGCATGGCGAGCAGGTCCCGCTCCAGGTGGGCGACGAGGTTCTCGGGCGCGGTGGGCCGGACGGCCAGCAGCAGCGTGCGCTTCACGCGCGGGCCGGGCGGCAGGGGGATGGTCCGCGCGCGTACGGGGGCGAGCGCCACCGTCTCGAGCGGCTCGGGCAGGCTGAGCGCGGCGGCGACCCGGGCGGGCGGCTGATCTGCCGTCAGATCCCAGGTGCCTCCGGCGCCGCCGAAACTGCCCGGCAGGTCGGGGGCGGCCGAGGACGCGGACACACCCGGGACCGCGACCGCCGACGGATACGCCTCGGCCCCCTCCGCCGGCAGCAGGGACACCCAACGGGTCATGCCGCCACTCCTTCCTCGCCGAGGTCGACCGGATCCAGCACATGCCGCTCCCGGCTGAGGGCCAGCTCGTCGGTACGCGCCCAGAACTCCGCGATGCGGGGGTCGGCGCCGGCCGCCGCGCGTGCGGCGAAGAACGAGCCGCTGTCCGGCAGCGACCACAGCACGCGCACGGCCGCCGTGTCCGGGCCGGTCCAGCTGCGCCAGACGCGCTCCGCGACCATGCCCCGCGCACGGGCGCCGGGGAGATAACCGGTGCGCCACTCCCGCAGCCAGGGCGCGACCCGGTCGCCCGGGAGGACCACGGTGTCGATGATCTGAACCCCGTTCACGAGAGCTTCTCCAGGACCTCGGTGCGGAAACGGTCGATCTGGTCCCGCAGCGCGGCGAGACCGCGCGGACCCGTCAGCCCGTCCGCTCCCCGTATCCGGGGTGCGATGACGAGGCGGGTGGCGCCGGCGTCGGTGAAGCCGCTCACCCACGCCGGGTGGGATTCGCGTGCGCGGTCGAAGGATCCCGGCCACACGGTGATCTCCACCGCGTCCTCGGCCCGGCCCGCCGCGCGCGCGGCCTCGCGCAGCAGACCGGTCCGGCGGGCGAAGTCCTCAGGGCCGATCGTGTACGGGAACCAGCCGTCGCCGATGCGGCCGGCGCGCCGTACGGCCGGATCGCTGTTGCCGCCGAGGACGACCGGTACGGCGCCGCTCTCCGGCCGCGGCAGCGAGTGCAGCCCGTCGAAGGAGACGTGCCGTCCGTGGTACGACGCCGGCCCGGTCGCCCACAGTGCGCGCATCGCGCCGACGCACTCCTCCAGGCGCCGCCCGCGGTCCTGACAGGGCACGCCGACGGCGGCGTACTCCTCCTTCTGCCAGCCGATGCCGAGTCCCAGCATCAGCCGGCCCCTGGAGTGGCGGTCGATCGTCGCTGCCCGCTTGGCGAGCGTCACCGGGCTGTGCAGCGGAGCGACGATCATCGCGGTGCCGAAGCGCAGAGTGTCCGAGGCGCCCGCGAGGTAGGCGATGGTCTCCAACGGGTCGGGCATGGGCACGGCAGCGGAGGCGCCCGGTATCCTGCCGTCCGGCGAGTAGGGGTAGAGGGGTTCGTAGCTGTCTGCGATCACGATGTGCTCGACCGTCCACAGCGACTCGACGCCGCATTCCTCCAGGGTGCCCGCGAGATCGCGGAGAAAGCCGCCGGAGGTGATCAGGCCGTCGCTGAACGGTGCCATCATTCCGAGTCGGAGCATGGGGTGCGGTCCTTGACTGGCTGAGTCGCCAAGTCGCTTGGAACGGCTGTCACTTGAGCAGCCGCGCGCGCAGCCTGGCCAGGGTCGAGGTGTCCAGGCCGAGGCCCTCGGTGAGGTAGCCGTCGAGGCTGCCGTAGTCCCGCTCGGCCTGGTCGAGGGCCGCGTCGAGGTAGTCCTCGCGGACCTCCTGGAGCGGGATCAGCAGGTCCGGGTTCTGCATCAGGCCGGCCTGCTTCAGACCTTCGCGCGTCCTGAGGTCGGCCGCGGCGCGGAAGTCGTTGGAGAGCAGGTAGTCGCCGGTGGCGGTGGTCTCCGGGACGCCGAGGGCGCGCAGCAGGAGATAGCTCAGCCAGCCGGTGCGGTCCTTGCCGGAGGTGCAGTGGTAGAGCAGCGGGGACCGCTTGTCCGCGAGGTCGCGCAGGGTCGCGGCGAACTGGGCGCGGCTGTCCGGGCTGGTGACGAAGGTGCGGTAGATGGAGCGCATCAGCTCCTCCGCCCTCCCGTCACCGAGCAACTCCTGCTGCCTGACCGGGTCCCTGGAGCCGATCACCGCCATGGTCGTGGCGTACAGCCCGAGGTCGTCCACGGGCCGGGAGGTCACGGCTGCGCCCGCCGGGAGGCGGTCGGCACCGTCGCGCTGCACCTCCAGCGGCACGCGGAAGTCGACGACCGTACGCAGGTCCAGCGCGGCGAGCGTCGAGACGTCCGCCTCGGTCAGCTTGCCGAGCGCGTCGGACCGGAACACCTCGCCGTAGCGGACCTGGCGGCCCTTGTCGGTGCGGTATCCGCCGAGGTCACGGACGTTGACCGCGCCCTGGAGCACGATGCGGTGGACGGTGGCGTTGTCGTCGTACGCGGTCGTGACGGCGGGCTGTGCCGTGGTCTCGGCCGTCGCGTGGGTGGGCAGGGCGCCGAGGGCCAGGACGGAGAGTACGGAGGTCGTACGGCGGATTCGGGCAGCAGGCACGGGACCAACTCCGGAGGGGAGGAAAGGGGGTTACGCGAGAACCTTCAGTTCGCTGCGGGCAGACCGCCGAGCGCGGCCCGTGCCTCGGTCATGACCCGGTCGACGAGTTCGGCGCACGACGGCAGGTCGTCGATGAGCCCGGCGACCTGGCCGGCGGCCATCACACCGAGGTCGGTGCGGCCGTTCACCATCGAGGCCTTGAGCAGCATGGGGGTGTTGGCGGCCAGCAGGATCTGACTCCAGGTCAGTTCCTTGCCGTGCTTCATGGCGAGGCCGTCGCGGACCATCTGTGGCCAGCTCAGCCCGGAGTCCTGTCGGAAGGCCGCCGCGTGGCGCACCGCGCGCAGCAGGGAAGCGGTCCGGCCCGAGCGCTCCAGCGCGTCGACCAGGTCGGTGCGCAGCATCCGGTGCGGCAGGCCGTCGACCTTGGCGGTGACGGTGATGTCCTGGACGGAGGCGGCCAGGTAGGCGGCCTTGACCGCGTCCGGGACGGTGCTGTCGGAGGTGAGCAGGAAGCGGGTGCCCATGGCGATCCCGGCGGCGCCGTAGGCCAGCGCGGCAACCAGACCGCGGCCGTCGTGGAAGCCGCCGGCCGCGATCACCGGGATGTCGACGGCGTCCACGACCTGCGGCAGCAGGACGGTGGTGGCGACGCTGCCGGTGTGGCCGCCGCCCTCGCCGCCCTGCACCACCACCGCGTCGGCACCCCATCCGGCGACCTTCTCGGCGTGTCGCTTGGCGCCGATGGAGGGGATCACGACCACCCCGGCGTCCTTGAGCCGGGCGATCAGCTCCCGGGAGGGCGCGAGCGCGAACGAGGCGACCCTCACCCCCTCGTCGATGATGATCCGTACCCGCTCGGCCGCGTCCCCGGCGTCCGCGCGCAGGTTGACGCCGAAGGGCGCGTCCGTGCGGGACTTGACCTCGCGTACGGCGGAACGCAGCTGCTCGACGGTCATGGTGGCCGAGGCGAGGATGCCGAGCGCCCCCGCGTTCGCGGTGGCCGACACCAGGCGGGGGCCCGCCACCCACCCCATCCCGGTCTGCACGACGGGGTGCCGTACCCCGACCAGCTTGGTCAGTGGGGTTTCGATCCTGACGTCCGTCATGCCGGGCGCACCTCGCGGTCGCGCAGCCCCTCGGGGTCGACGACCTCGCGGATCAGCCGCAGTTCCTCGTCGGTGGGTTCGCGGGTGCAGGGCACCTCGGCGGGGATCGTGAGCGCGAAACCGGTGGCCTCGGCGACCTGTTCGACGGTGACACCGGGGTGCAGCGAGCGCAGCCGCATCGTGCGGTCCGGGGTCTCGAAGTCGAAGACGCCGAGGTCGGTGATGACGTCCGCGATGCGGTGATAGCGGGTGGCGGAGGGGCCGGCCGCGGCGGCCCGGTCGTGGCCTACGCCGCACACCATGTCGACCTGTTCGACGAACACGCGCGCCGAGTGCCGGGGCACCCAGTAACTGGTCGGGTTGTTCAGGGTGTTGCCCGGCGCGCCGCGCACGCCCAGCAGCTGGCGGGTGGGCCGGGCCCAGTCGCCGACGCAGGAGATGTTCTGGTTGCCGTGGCGATCGAGCTGGCTCGCGCCCATCATCACGTGCCGCCGCCCGGTGGCGACCAGCGCCAGGTGCTGGCGGTACGGCAGCCAGCCCTCCACCACCTCCGCCTTGGCGCCGACCGCCGGGACGTCGGCGATGAGCAGCGCCTCGCCGTCGGTCAGCAGCAGCTCGGGGGAGAAGGTGAGCTTCGCCAGCCGGGCCCCGATCATCGGGACCGTGCCCATCGGGCTGGCCAGCACCTCGCCCGCGCCGCGCCAGGCCTCGGCGCAGGCCACCACGCAGTACTCGGCCCGGGTCGCCTGCGTCGTGATCATGCTTCCTCCTTGTGGAACGCCGCCACCGCGGCCTGGTAGGCGTCCTCGTCGCCGGTCAGGAACCGGTCGGTGAAGGCCCGCCAGGCCTCCGGGTCGCGGGCGGCCTGGGCGTAGGCGCGCTGGAACGCCTCGTCGCGGTCGTAGTCGGGGGCGCAGGAGGTGAAGTGGGCGCCGTTCGGGGTCTCGACGACGCCGCCCACGAACGCGCGCTTGACCAGCAGGCTCTGCGGGCCGGCCTCCTTGAGCAGGTCCGCGGTGTCCACGATCCGCTCGCAGGAGACGTAGGCCTGGTCGGCGGCCTCGCAGAACAGGTCGTCGAAGTACGGGTCGGCGCCGAGGTACTGGCCGTTGCCCTGCGCGTCGGCGCGGTTGAGGTGGACCAGGGCGGCGTCCAGCCGCAGCGCCGGGACCGCGACCAGTTCCTGGCCGTCCGCGTACGGCGAAGTGACCGTGCGCAGATGAGGATTGACCCGCATCACGTCCGAGCCGAGACCCGCCCGGACCGGCAGGAACGGCAGCCGGTTCGCGGCGGCCGTCAGCCCCCACATGAACATCGCCTCGTCCAGCTCCACCATGTCGAACGCGCCCCGCTGCCGGGCCGCCGTGAAGTGCGGCTCCAGCGGGATGGAGTCGAGGGTGGCGAAGGCCGCGACCAGCTTGCGGATCTTCCCGGCGGCGGCGAGCAGGCCGACGTCGGGGCCGCCGTAGGAGACGACGGTCAGGTCCGTGATGTCCGAGCGCAGCAGTGCGCGCACCAGGGCCATCGGCTTGCGCCGGGAGCCCCAGCCACCGATTCCGATCGTCATGCCGCTGCGCAGCCGGGACACGACCTCCTCGAGGGTCGTCCTCTTGTCGACGCTCACGAGTCCTGCGCCTCCTTGTCGGTGCCGAAGGTGTCGCGGACGCGGTCGGCGACACCACTGAGGTTGGCCTCGAAGGTGAAGCCCTGTTCGAAGCGGTAGCTGCGGCGGACGTCGACGGGGTCGATGCCGTTGATCGCGGCCTTGGCGAGCCGGATCAGGGTGCCGTCCTTGGCTGCGATCTCCCGGGCCAGCTCCAGCGCCGCCTCCAGCAGCCGCTCGCGCGGGACGACCCGCCAGACCGAGCCGTGCCGGCGCAGTTCCTGCGCGGTGACGGTGCGCGAGGTGTAGTACAGCGTCCGCATCAGATGCTGGGGGACCAGCCGGGCCAGATGCGTGGCCGCGCCGAGCGCGCCTCGGTCCAGTTCGGGCAGCCCGAAGGTCGCGTCGTTGCTGGCGACGACGGCGTCGGCGTTGCCGGCCAGGCCGATGCCGCCGCCCAGACAGAAGCCGTGCACGGCGGCGACCACGGGGACCTCGCAGTCGTACACCGCGGCGAACGCCTCGTAGCAGCCGCGGTTGGCGCCGATGAGGGCGTCGTGCCCGGCGTCGCGCTGCACTTCCTTGATGTCGACGCCGGCGTTGAAGCCCCGGCCGGCGGCGGTGAGCACCACACAGCGCACCTTCGGGTCGGCCCCGGCGGCGCGCACCGCGGCGGCCAGGTCGTACCAGCCCTGTACGGGGAGGGCGTTGACCGGGGGGAAGTCCACGGTGACGACGGCGATGCCCGCTTCGGGGGCGGAGGTGGAGACACCCATGAGCAGATCAGCTACCTTTCCACCAAACATTTGTTAGGTGGAAGATAGCAGCGGTCCGCGCGCTGCGGGAGGTGTGAATTGGCAGCGATCATCGATCTCGCCGGAACCGTCGCCGTCGTCACCGGCGGTACGCGGGGCGTCGGGGCCGGCATCGCCCGCGCCCTGCTCGCCGCCGGGGCGGACGTCGTGACCTGCGCGCGCAGGGAGCCGGACCAGCCGGTCGAGGCAGAGGGGCGGACGGCCCGGTTCGTCCCGCTCGACCTGCGCGACGCGGACGCGGCCGGCGCCTTCTTCCAGCAGGTGCGCCGTGCGCACGGGCGTTTGGACACCCTGGTCAACAACGCGGGCGGGACGCCGTTCCGCCTGCTCGCGGACACCGAGGCGAAGAGCGCGGCCAGGGTCGTCGAACTGAACCTCGTCGCCCCCCTGACCGCCTCGCTCGCCGCGTACGGGGTGATGCGCGACCAGCCCGGCGGCGGCTCGATCATCATGATCGGCAGCGTCAGCGGCACCCGCCCGTCACCCGGGACCGCCCCCTACGGCGCAGCCAAGGCCGGCCTCGACCACCTGGCCCGCTCCATGGCCGTGGAATGGGCGCCGCGGGTTCGGGTCAACACGGTCGTGCCCGGCATGGTCCGCACCGAGCTGTCCCATCTGCACTACGGGGACGAGGCCGGCATCGCCGCCGTCGCCGGCACGGTCCCGCTCGGGCGGCTCGCCGACCCCGCCGACATAGGCGACGCCTGCGTCTTCCTCGCCTCCGAACGCGCCGCGTACATCACCGGCGCCAGCCTGCTGGTGCACGGGGGAGGGGAGCGGCCCGCGTTCCTCGACGCCGCGACGGTCAACCACGGCTCCTGACTTCACTCGTTTCAACGAAAGGACACTCACCGCCATGACCAACGGACTGTGCACCGGACGTGTCGCCGTCGTCACCGGGGCCGGTCGCGGACTCGGCCGCGCCCATGCCCTGGCCTTCGCCGCGGAGGGCGCCAAGGTCGTCGTCAACGACCTCGGCGCCGGGCTCGACGGCTCGGGCGCCTCCGCGAGCCCCGCCCAGCAGGTCGTCGACGAGATCCGCGCGCTCGGCGGCGAGGCCGTCGCCCACGGCTCAGACATCGCCACCTCCGAGGGCGCGGCCTCGCTCATCGCCGCCGCCCTGGACGCCTTCGGCCGCCTGGACACCCTCGTCAACAACGCCGGATTCCTGCGCGACCGCATGCTCGTCAACCTCGACGAGGACGACTGGGACGCCGTGATGCGCGTGCACCTCAAGGGCCACTTCCTGCCGCTGAAGCACGCCGCCGCCCACTGGCGTGCCGAAGCGAAGACGGGCCGTACGCCCGAGGCGCGCGTGATCAACACCAGCTCCGGCGCGGGCCTGCTGGGCAGCGTCGGTCAGGGCAACTACTCCGCCGCCAAGGCGGGGATCGTCGGCCTGACCCTCGTCGCCGCCGCCGAGATGGCCCGCTACGGCGTCCAGGTCAACGCCATCGCCCCCGCCGCCCGCACCCGCATGACCGAGCAGACCTTCGCCGACGCCATGGCCGCCCCCGGGGACGGCGGATTCGACGCCATGGCCCCGGAGAACGTCTCCCCCCTCGTCGTCTGGCTGGGCTCCACCGCCTCCGCCGGGGTGACCGGCCGCGTCTTCGAGGCCGAGGCCGGCCGCATCACCGTGATGGAGGGCTGGCGCCGCGGGCCGACGGCGGACAAGGGGGCTCGCTGGACGCCGGCGGAGGCCGGAGAGACGGCCCTGAAGCTGCTGGCCGCCGCGGAGGCGCCGCAGCCGGTGTACGGGGCGCGGTGAGCGTGGGATTTTGAGGGCGGGGCACCCGAGGCGGGCGGGTGGCTGTGACGTGGTGGGGTGGCCGGACAGTGGCCGGACTCCGGCCGTGTCGAATGACGATCGCACCGGCAGGGATGCTCACCGCGGGACCCACGCGCCTGCCGGGGGCACCTCTCCGGCTCCGATCCGGTTCCGGGTGGCCGTTGCCGCCTGAACCCACGGAATGCGCCCGCAGCGCACCGCTTCGAGCGCTCCCCGCGATGCCCGCACCTCACCAGGCCGGAAGCCCGCTGCCACACACCCGCCGTACGTTTCCCGGTCAGCGGGAATTCCGGCTCCCTCCTCCGAGAGCGGCCCGCTTAGCCTCCCGGGACAGCCCAACGCCCCGTAGAGGACCCCATGCTCACCGACTCCCAGAGGCAGCGCGCGGCGGAGATCCTGCGCTCGGCCGAGCACAGCCGGCAGCCGGTCGCCCCGCTGACCGAGACCTACCCCGAGATCGACACCGAGGACGCGTACGAGATCCAGCTCGTCAACATCCGGCACCGCGTCACCACCGGGGCCGAGGTGCGCGGCCACAAGGTCGGCCTGTCCTCCCCCGTCATGCAGCGCATGATGGGGGTGGACGAGCCCGACTACGGCCACCTGCTCGACGACATGGAGCTGCGCGCCGACACGCCCGTGCCGGTCAGCCGCTACTGCTGCCCCCGCGTCGAGGTCGAGGTCGGCTTCGTGCTCGGCGACGACCTGCCCGGCGAGGGCTGCAGCCCGGCCGACGTGCTGGCAGCCACCGAACGGGTCGTCCCGGCCCTGGAGTTGATCGACAGCCGCATCCGCGACTGGCGTATCGCCATCGCCGACACCATCGCCGACAACGCCTCCTCCGCCGGATACGTCATCGGTGAGGGCCGCGCCCCCCGGGAGCTGGACCTGAAAGCGATCGACGCGTGGCTGACCAGCGGCGGCGAACTGCTGGCCGAGGGCCGCAGCGACGCCGTGCTCGGCGACCCCGCCGTCTCCGTCGCCTGGCTCGCCCGCACGGTCGCGCGCTTCGGCGTGCCCCTGAAGAAGGGGCACGTGGTGCTGCCGGGCTCGTGCACCCGCGCCGTCGACGTGGCGGCCGGACAGACCTTCACCGCCGAGTTCACCGGGCTGGGCTCGGTCTCCCTCTCGTTCAGCTGAGGTGACGATGACCAACACGACCTCCCACACCACCCGGCCCAAGGCCACCGCCGCCATCGTCGGGTCCGGCAACATAGGCACGGACCTGCTGTACAAGCTCCGGCGCTCCGAGTTCGTGGAGCCCCGCTGGATGATCGGCGTCGACCCGGACAGCGAGGGCCTGGCCCGCGCCCGCAAGGCCGGCCTGGAGGCCAGCCACGAAGGCGTCGACTGGCTGCTCGCCCAGGACGAGCTGCCCGACATCGTCTTCGAGGCCACCTCCGCCTACGTCCACCGCGTCAACGCCCCCCGCTACGCCGAACTCGGCATCAGGGCAGTCGACTTGACGCCGGCCGCTGTCGGCCCCGCCGTCGTGCCGCCCGCCAATCTGCGCGAACACCTCGGCCGGCCCAACGTCAACATGATCACCTGCGGCGGTCAGGCCACCATCCCCATGGTGTATGCGGTCTCGAGGGTCGTCCCCGTCTCCTACGCCGAGATCGTCGCATCCGTGGCCTCGGTCTCGGCCGGCCCCGGAACCCGGGCGAACATCGACGAGTTCACCCGCACCACCTCGCGCGGCATCGAGACCATCGGTGGCGCGGAACGCGGCAAGGCGATCATCATCCTCAACCCCGCCGAGCCGCCGGTCATCATGCGCGACACGGTCTTCTGCGCGATCCCGGAGGACGCCGACCGCGCCGCGATCGCCCAGTCGGTCAAGGAAGTCGCCGAGCAGGTCGCCTCCTACGTGCCCGGCTACCGGCTGCGCACCGAGCCGCAGTTCGACGAAGCGCGCCCCGAGAACGGCGGAACGGCCCGGGTCGCGATCTTCCTGGAGGTGGAGGGCGCGGGCGACTACCTGCCGCCGTACGCCGGAAACCTCGACATCATGACCGCCGCCGCCACCAAGGTCGGCGAGGAGTTCGCGAAGGGGATCATCGCGTGAGCACCCAGAAGACGGCGATGCCCGTGAAGGCGTACTCCGACACGCTCGACATCCGGGTCACGGACTCCTCGCTGCGCGACGGATCGCACGCCAAGCGCCACCAGTTCACCGGTGCGGACGTGCGCGGCATCGTCGCCGCGCTCGACGACGCCGGCGTGTCCGTCATCGAGGTCACGCACGGCGACGGGCTCGGCGGCTCGTCCTTCAACTACGGCTTCTCCAGGACGCCCGAGCAGGAACTGATCGAGATCGCGGTGGACACCGCGAAGCAGGCGAGGATCGCCTTCCTGATGCTGCCCGGACTCGGCGTCAAGGACGACATCCGCGCCGCCCACGGCAACGGTGCGAGCGTCTGCCGGATCGCCACCCACTGCACCGAGGCCGACATCTCCGTACAACACTTCGGGCTGGCACGGGAGATGGGGCTGGAGACCGTCGGGTTCCTGATGATGGCCCACTCCACGACCCCCGAGACGCTGGCCGCGCAGGGCCGCATCATGGCCGACGCGGGCTGCCAGTGCGTGTACGTCGTCGACTCGGCCGGCGCCATGGTGATGGACGACGTGACGGACCGGGTCGAGGCGCTGGTCGCCGAACTCGGCGACGACGCCCAGGTCGGCTTCCACGGACACGAGAACCTCGCCCTCGGGACCGGGAACTCCATCGCCGCCATCAAGGCGGGCGCCCTGCAGATCGACGGCTCCACCCGCCGCCTCGGCGCGGGCGCCGGCAACACCGCCGTCGAGGCGCTGGTCGCGGTCTGCGCCAAGATGGGCATCCGCACCGGCATCGACGTCCTGAAGATCATCGACGCGGCGGAGGACGTGGTCCGCCCCGTGATGGACGAGGAATGCCAACTCGACCGGCTGGCCCTGCTGATGGGCCACGCCGGGGTCTACTCCAGCTTCCTCAAGCACGCCTACCGGCAGGCCGAGCGCTACGGCGTCTCCGGCGCCGAGATCCTCCTGCGCGCCGGCGAGCGCCGCCTGGTCGGCGGCCAGGAGGACCAGCTCATCGACATCGCCGTGGAACTCGCCGGCCGGCGCTGAGCACACGACCGAGCCGCCACCGATCCACCGTCACCACAAGGAAGTGGAGGGACACCATGACCGCGATCAACGAGGAGTACCGGGTCATCGAGGCCGCCGCCCCGCCGGCGCGCTTCGCCCGCGGCTGGCACTGCCTCGGCCTCGCCGACACCTTCAAGGACGGCAAGCCGCACGAGATCGAGGCCTTCGGCACCAAACTGGTGGTCTTCCAGGGTGCCGAGGACGGCGAACTGCACGTCCTCAACGCCTACTGCCCCCACATGGGCGGCAACCTCGCGCGCGGCTCCGTCAAGGGCGACACCGTCGCCTGCCCGTTCCACGACTGGCGCTGGTCCGGCAACGGCCGCTGCGCCGACATCCCCTACGCCCGCCGGGTCCCGCCGCGCGCCCGCACCCGCGCGTGGCTGACCCTGGAGGAGAACAAGCAGCTCTACGTCTGGCACGACCCCGAGGGCAACCCGCCCCCGGAGGGCGTCACCATCCCGCGCATCGAGGGCGTGGACAGCGACGAGTGGAGCGACTGGACGTGGAAGACCCTCCGGGTGGAGGGCTCCCACTGCCGGGAGATCGTCGACAACGTCGTGGACATGGCCCACTTCTTCTACGTCCACTACGCCTTCCCGACGTACTTCAAGAACGTCTTCGAAGGCCATGTCGCCACCCAGTACATGCAGAGCGAGCCGCGCGGCGACGTGGACCTGGGCACCCTCAGCACCGGGGGCGGCCTGCGCTCCGACGCCTCCTACCACGGCCCGTCGTACATGATCGACAAGCTGTGGAGCGACGTCGGCGGCGGCCTGGAGATGGAGAGCATCCTCATCAACTGCCACTACCCGATCGACGAGAACAGCTTCATGCTCCAGTACGGCGCGATCGTCAAGAAGCTGCCCGGCATGACCGACGAGCAGGCCGCCGACGCAGCCCGGCTCACCTCCGAGGGCCTGGCCGTCGGCTTCGGGCAGGACGTCGAGATCTGGAAGAACAAGGCGAAGATCGACAACCCGCTGCTTTCCGAGGAGGACGGCCCGGTCTATCAACTGCGCCGCTGGTACGAGCAGTTCTACGTCGACGCCGCCGACGTCAAGGACGAGATGACGCAGCGCTTCGAGTTCGAGATCGACACCACCCGGGCCACCGCGGCCTGGCGCCAGGAGGTCGAGGAGAACATGGCACGCTACCAGGCCGAACAGGCCGGTCGGCCCGGAGGCTGAGATGCAGCCGGTGGAGTGCCGCACCTGCGGAAACCAGGTCCTGTGCGAGAAGTTCAGCATGGCCCACACCCAGATCCAGTGGACCGACGAGGCCACCGAGGTCTGCCCGCAGATCCGTGCCCGGGTCGCCCAGGGCGAGCTGGCCGGCCGGGTGAGGGCCTGTCAAGCGCTGCGAACGAGCATCGACGCGGCGGTCGAGGAAGGTCTGCTGGAGGTGGCCGATGGCTGAGCCACGCACCCACCGGCTGCGCGTCACCGAAGTGATCGCCGAGACGGACGACGCCCGCTCCCTGGTGCTCCAGGCACCGCCGGAGAGCGCGGACCGTTTCACCTCCTACCGGCCCGGGCAGTTCCTCACCCTGAAGCTGCCCGGGGCGGACGGGAGGCCGGCCGCCCGCTGCTACTCCCTCGCCAGCTCGCCGCACACCGGTGAGCCCCTGAAGGTCACCGTCAAGCGGGTGGCCGGCGGACACGGCTCCAACTGGGTGTGCGACAGGGTCACGGCGGGCGACGAGTTGGAGGTGCTGCCCCCGGCCGGCACCTTCACACCGGACACCCTCGACTGCGACCTGCTGCTCGTCGCGGGCGGCAGCGGCATCACCCCGGTGCTGTCCATCGCCAAGTCGGCCCTGGCGCGCGGGCAGGGGCAGGTGCTGCTCCTGTACGCCAACCGCGACGAGACCTCGGTCATCTTCCGCGACGAGCTGCGCACGCTGGCCGAGGAGCACCCCGGTCGGCTGCTGGTGCTCCACTGGCTGGAGTCGCTCCAGGGCCTGCCCCGGGTCGACCGGCTGGCCGCGGTGCTCGCCCCGTATGCGGGGCGCGAGGCTTTCGTCTGCGGGCCCGGACCGCTGATGGACGCGGTCGAGGAGTCCCTGCGCGCCCTCGGCGCCCCGGGCGACCGCATCCACCGGGAGCGGTTCTTCTCGCTCAGCGGGGACGTCTTCGACACCCCCGAACCGGAGCCCGTAGCGGCCGGGGAGGGCAGCACGGCGCAGGTGGAGCTGGACGGCGAGACCCACACGGTCACCTGGCCGTCCGGGACCCCGCTGCTCGACGTCCTCCTCGCCGCCGGCGTGGACGCCCCCTACTCCTGCCGGGAGGGCTCCTGCAGCGCCTGCACCTGCCGGGTCGTCACCGGCGAGGTGAAGATGCTCCGCAACGACGTCCTGGACGACGAGGACATCGCCGAGGGCTATGTGCTGGCCTGCCAGGCCGTTCCCCTGACCGGCCAGGTCGAGATCACCTACTCCTGACCCGTAAGCCTTCACGAGGGAGCACACCATGCCCCGTACCTGTCTCGTCACCGGCGCCGCCTCCGGCATCGGCGAGGCGACCGCGGCCCTCCTGCGCTCGCAAGGGCACACCGTCATCGGGGCCGACCTCAAGGACAGCGACATCGCGGCCGACCTGTCCACCGCCGAGGGTCGGTCGGAACTCGTCAGCCGCGCCCGCGAGTTGAGCGACGGCCGCCTCGATGCCGTCATCGCCTGCGCGGGGATCGCCCACTTCGACCCGCTCACCGTCAGGGTCAACCACTTCGGCGCCGTGGCCACGCTCGCGGGTCTGCGCCCGCTGCTGGCCGCCGGCACCGATCCACGCGCCCTGGTCATCGGCTCCATCGACTCCGTGCACCCGACCGACCCCGCGATCGTGGACGCCGCGCTCGCCGGGGACGAGACGGCGGCGGTCACCGCCGCGCAGGCGGCCGTCGACCGCGCTGGGTCCGCCGCTCGGCCGTCACCGACGACTGGGCCGGCGCGGGCATCCCGCTCAACGCCGTCGCCCCCGGCGTGATCCTCACGCCCCTGACCCAGCCCCTGCTGGCCGACCCCGAGATGCGCCGGCTCGTCGAGCAGAGCGTGCCGATGCCGCTGCACGGCCACGCCCGCCCCGAGCAGCTCGCCCCGCTGCTCGCCTGGCTGACCTCGCCCGAGAACACCCATGTGACCGGACAGGTCGTCTTCGCCGACGGCGGCGCCGACGCCGTCCTGCGCGGCGACGGCGTCTGGTGAGGAGCGGCGAGGAGATGGCCATGAACCCCCGCACCATCGAGCGCTCCGCCGTCCTTCCGGCCCCTGTCGACGCGGTGTGGGCGGTGATCGGCGATTTCGGCGGCCTCGCCGACTGGCATCCGTACGTGCCGCCGTCCACCGTCGAGGACGACGCCGATCCCGAAGTGCCCGGTGCCGTGAGGGTCTTCGTGATCGACGGGCAGGTCGTGGCCCGCGAGCGCCTGTTGGATCGCGATGCCGGCGCCCGCCGCTACCGCGACACCCTTCTCGACCCGGTCCCGCTGCCAGTCGGCGACTACGTGGCGACGCTCGCCGCACACCCCCACGCCGACGGCACCGAGGTCCGGTGGTCCGCCGCGTACCGGGCCGCTGACGAGGTGGTGCCACAGGTGGAGTCCCTCTTCGGCGACGGCAGCTACGGCACGGGCCTCGACGCCCTGCGGGCCCGCTTCGCCGGGCGCTGATACGGACGCGCCGCCGAGCCCCTGGTGACTGCTTCACCGGGGCTGACACGGCCCTTCGCCGGCCCCTGGTGAGGACGTCCCCGGGGGCCGGCGGAGCGCGTCAAGCACTTCGCCGCGTCACGTCTACGCGCTCGGCAAGATGTCCACATGCCCGAGGTCACAGCCGCGCGCTCGGCGTGACGTCCACACACCCGACGTCACAGCCACGCGCCGGGCGTCACGTCCCCGGGCCTGCCCTCACGTCCCCGCGCCCGGCGTCTCAGCCAAGCTCCCGACGTCGCGTCCGCTCGGTCACATCCACTCGCTGAACCGCAGCCAAGCCATCATGTTGTCCATCGCCGGCTGCGGCACCCCGGGCGCGGACCCCCCGCCGGACGGCCGCGCCGTCGGCTTCCGCTTCTGCCGTCCCGGCCCGAACATCGCCTGCCACACCGAGCGCGAGGTGCCGAGCACGGCGGGTGCGATGCGCTCCAGCTCCCGGTGGGTGCCGTTGCCGCACACCGAGATCGCGGCGATGGCCCGGCCCGCACCGCGCAGCGGCGCGGCCACACAGGAGACCCCGCGGAAGGCCTCCTCGTGGTCGAACGCGACCCCGCGCTCCCGCACCCGAGCCAGCTCCGTGCGGAAGGTCTCGGGGCGGGTGACGGTGCGGGACGTCCTCGGGCGCAGCCCCTGGCCTACCACCTGCTCCACCAGCGCGGGGTCCGCGAAGGCCAGGATCGCCTTGCCGGCCGCCGTGCAGTACGCCGGCTGCCGCCCGCCCACCCGCGACGGCACGCCGGAGTCGTCCGACCCGCCGATCCGCTCCAGGTACACCACCTCGGTGCCGTCGAGCACGGTGAGGTGCACCAGATGGCTGGTGGACTCGTGCAGCGCGTGCAGATGCGGCAGGGCGGCCCGGCGCAGCCGGTTGTGGTGCGAGGCCAGGGCGCCCAGCTCCAGCATGCCCATGCCCAGCCGGTAGTCGCGTCCCTCGCGCTCCAGCCAGCGCAGTTGCACGAGCTGGTCGAGGATGCGGTGCGCGGAGGACCGCGGGAGCCCGGAACGCCGTACCACCTCGGTCAGGGTGAGCCGGGGTTCCGCGCTCTGGAACGTGCTCAGTACCTTCGCCGCCTTCTCGAGCAGCGAAGGCGGCGGAAACCCGGTCTCGACAATGTGGGCCGTCATCGAACCTCACTCCTGCGCGGACGGCCGCGGCCCCCGGCCCACGGCGTAGCCTCCGGTCTTGCGGGGAGAGTGCCAGGGAATCCCACGTGCTGGGAAGAAGGTATTTCGTTTCGGAACAGTAACGCGTAGGTTCCCACCACGTCACCCAGGACGACCGGAGGACTTGAGAGGGAGGATGCGCATGCGTGACGACGATGTGCTCGCGGCCGTCCGCGACCTCGCCCCCGTCCTGCGCGAGCGTGCCACCGGGACCGAGGCCCTGCGGCGCGTGCCCGACGGCTCCGTCGAGGAACTCGCGGCGACCGGGTTCTTCCGGCTGCTCCGGCCCGCGGCGCACACAGGACTGGCCGCCGATCCGGCCGTCTTCTACGCCGCGGTCAAGGAGATCGCCAAGGCATGCGGGTCGACCGGCTGGGTCGCCGCCGTCCTCGGCGTCCAGAACTGGCACCTGGCCCTGTTCGACTGGCGGGCGCAGGAGGAGGTCTGGGGCCCGGACCCCGAGGCCCTGATCGCCTCCTCGTACGCCCCCACCGGCACCGTCACCCCGGTCGCCGGCGGCTACCGGCTCTCCGGCCGCTGGCACTACTCCGCCGGCTGCGACCACGCCCGCTGGGCCCTGCTCGGCGGCCTCGTCACCGACGACGAGGGGCGGCCGGTCGACATGCCCACCTTCCTGGTGCCGCGCGCCGACTACCGGGTGGACGACGTGTGGGACACCGTCGGCCTGCGCGGCACCGGCAGCAACGACATCGTCGTCGACGCCGCCTTCGTCCCCGGGCACCGCACCCTCGGCTACGGCCCCATGGGCGCGCTGAGCTGCCCGGGCCACGAGGTCAACGCCGAGCCGCTGTACCGGCTGCCGTACGCCGCCGTGTTCACCACCGCCGTCTCGACCGCGATCGTCGGCATCGCCGAGGGCGCCTACGAGTCCTACGTCGAGGCCACCCGGGGGCGGCCGCGCGACTCGCTGGGGCAGAAGGCCGTCGAGGACCCCTTCGCGCAGGTGCGCATCGCCCGCGCGGCCGGCGACATCGACGCTGCCTGGCTGCAGCTCACCCGCAACATCGAGGACCTCTACGCGGTCGCGCGCGGCGGCGGGCAGCCGTCGATGTCCCTGCGCACCCGGGCCCGCCGGGACCAGGTGCTCGCCACCGAGCGCGCGGTCGACGCCGTGGACCTGCTGATGCAGACCGCCGGCGGCGGACCCATGCGCGAGCCCGGCAGCGTTCTGCAGCGGGCCTGGCGGGACGTGCACACGGGCCGCGGCCACACGGCCAACGACGTGGAGCGGGCGCTCGCCCTGTTCGGCAAGGACGCGCTCGGCCTCGACGTCGACGACCCCGTGGTGTGAACCCCGGGGCCCGGCCGCCGGACCGGGTTTCGCCCGCCACCTTCCACCGCACGCGTGGCTGCTTCGGCGCGTCCTGCGGCAACCCGGCCGAGAACCAGCGGCAACCCGATCGAGAACTATGGGAAAGAGGCATGACTAGCGTGTTCAACAACCCGTCAGGGGCGCACGCGCCGGCCCCCGCCACCATCGCGCAGCTCGCCGACTTCGCCGCGGACGCGTACGGAGCGCACGAGTCGCTCGTCGACGGTGAGGTCCGCTGGAGCTTCACCCGCCTGCGTGACGAGATCGCCGCCTCCGCGCGGGCCGCCATCGCCCAGGGCCTCGGCCCCGGCGACCGGATCGCGGTCTGGGCGCCGAACAGCCGGCAGTGGATCGTCGCCGTGCTCGGCGCAGTGTCCGTGGGAGCCGTCCTCGTCCCCCTGAACACCCGCTACAAGGCCGCCGAGGCCGCCGACCTCATCCGGCGCAGCGGCGCCCGGCTGCTGTTCACCGAGCGCGGCTTCCTCGGCAACGACTACGTGACGATGCTGCGCGACTCGGGCGAGGACCTCGGGCCGCTCGGCGGCACCGTCGTACTGCGTGGCGAGCCCGGGGAAGGAGCGCTGGGCTGGGCCGAGTACCTGGCGGCCGGCGAGCGCGTGGCGGAGTCCGAACGGGCCGCCCGCGCCGCCGCGGTCCGCCCCGACGACCTGGCGGACATCCTCTTCACCTCGGGCACCACCGGGCGTTCGAAGGGGGTGATGACCACCCACGGCCAGACCATGCGGGTCTTCGACGAGTGGGCCCGCGCGGTGACACTGCGCTCCGGGGACCGCTATGTGCTCGTCAACCCGTTCTTCCACGTCTTCGGCTACAAGGCCGGCGTCGTCGCCTGCCTGCTGAAGGGCGTCACCATGTTCCCCGAGGAGGTCTTCGACCTCGACCGCATCCTTCCCCTGCTGGGCTCGGAGCGGATCAGCGTGCTGCTGGCAACGCCGACCGTCTTCGAGAGCCTGCTGGACCACCCGCGGCGCGCCGAGCACGATCTGACGGCACTGCGTCTCGCCGGGCTCGGCGGCACCGGCGTGCACCCGGCACTGATCGAGGCGATCCGCGAACGGCTGGGCATCCCGCGGGTGTTCAGCGCCTACGGCCTCACCGAGTCCACCGGCGTGGTCTCCGTGTGCCCGCCGGACGTGGACGCCAGGACCGTCGCGACCAGCGTCGGCCCGGCCCTGCCCGGCACCGAGGTGCGGGTGGCGGACGCGGACGGCAGCGTGCGGGGGCCGGGAGAAGCGGGTGAGGTGCAGGTGCGCGGCTACAACGTGATGCGCGGCTACGTCGACGACCCGGAGGCGACCTCCGCCGCCGTCGACGAGGACGGCTGGCTGCGCACCGGCGACATCGGCGTGCTGGACGAGCGCGGCTATCTGTCCATCACCGACCGGCTCAAGGACATGTACATCGTCGGCGGCTTCAACGCCTACCCGGCTGAGGTGGAGAACGTCCTGCGCGGTCACGCCCAGATCGCCGACGCCGCGGTCGTCGGCGCCCCCGACGAGCGCCTGGGCGAGGTCGGCGTCGCCTTCTACGTCTCCGAGTCCGAAGCGGAGCCCGATGCCGCCGAGTTGACCGCGTGGGCCCGGGAGAGGCTGGCCAACTTCAAGGTGCCGCGCCGTTTCGTCGCCGTGCCGGACCTGCCGCGCAACGCCGGCGGAAAGATCCTCAAGGGTGAACTGCGGCGTGCCGCACGGGAGAAGAGCACTGACTGACTCGGGTCGGGGACACGGGACAGGACACGCCGTGACCCGGCCCGGCGGCACGCGACAAGACCCGCCCTGACTTGGGCCGGGGGATCTTCCGCTCACCGGGAATCCACGATTCTCCGCAGCCCGGCTCCCGCACATACTCGTCCCCCCTGCGGCCGACGTGCCCGGACGGCGGTGCGACGAGCGCCGCGGTTCCCGGCCGTCGGCGCATGGCCCGCACCGGCAACCCACACACCCGAGGGACGCGATGGCGAATACGGTGAACACGCAGAACAGCTGGGACCAGGAATGCGACGTGCTGGTGGTCGGCTCCGGAGGCGGCGCACTCACCGGCGCGTACGGCGCGGCGGCCAGGGGACTGGACACCCTGGTCATCGAGAAGACCGGGTACTTCGGCGGCACCACCGCCTACGCCGGCGCCTGTCTGTGGCTGCCCGGCAACCAGGCCCAGGAACGGGCCGGTCTGGCGGACTCCGCCGACCTCGGCCGCGCCTACTTCCGCGCGGTGGTCGGCGAGGCCACCGACCACGACCTGCAGGACGCCTACCTCGACGGCGCCGGGGAGACCGTGGCCTTCCTCGAGGACAGCCGGCACGTGAAGTTCGAGCACCGGCCCTTCCCCGACTACTACGCCACCCCGGGCCGGTTCGACGCCGGCCGCGGTGTCTTCCCTGTGGACCTGCCCGCGCCGGAGGAGCAGCACCCGCTGCTGACGGCCGTACGTCCCCCGGCCTGGGCCGAACGGCTCGGCCTGCCCGCCCCGGACGGGCCGCTCACCGACGGCCGCGCCCTGATCGGCCGCCTGCTGCTGGCGTACGAGTCCACCGGCAACGGTCGCACCCTGCTGCACACCGCCCTCACCCGGCTGGTGACCGAGGACGGCCGGGTGGTCGGCGCCGAGGCCGAGCACGACGGTCGCACCCTGCGGATCGGGGTGCGCCGCGGCGTCCTGCTGGCCGCCGGCGGCTTCGAGGCCAACGCCGAGCTGCGCCGCGAGTGGCAGGGCCTGTCCGGAGCGGACTGGACGATGGGCGCGCCCGGCGGCAACACCGGCCAGGCGCTGCTCGCCGCCGTCGAGGCGGGCGCCGGTACGGGCCTGCTCGACGAGTCCTGGTGGTGCCCCTCGCTGCGCTTCCCCGACGGCTCGGCGGCCTTCACGCTCGGGCTGCACGGCGGCATCTTCGTCGACGGCTGCGGCCGCCGGTTCGCCAACGAGTCGCTGCCGTACGACCGGATGGGCCGCCAGATGCTGGCCGCCGAGGCCGGCACCACTGCCGACAACCCGGTCTGGTGGGTCTTCGACGGCAGGTTCGGCGACGAGTTGCCCGGCATCACCGTCGTCCCCGCCGACCGCAAGGCCTTCACCGAGGCCGGGCTGTGGCACACCGCCGACACCCTCGACGGCCTCGCGGCGCGGATCGGCGTCGACGCCGGGGCGCTGCGCGACACCGTACGGACGTTCAACGGCTACGCGGCCGACGGCGTGGACGCCGACTTCCATCGCGGCGAGGACCCGTACGACCTCTTCTTCGCCCAGGGCAAGGGCCCCAACACCTGCCTCGTGCCGGTCGAGGAGGGCCCGTACCACGCCGTGCAGATCGTCCTCGGCGACCTGGGCACCAAGGGCGGCGTACGGACCGATACCCGGGCCCGGGTGCTGCGCGAGGACGGCACCCCGATACCCGGCCTGTACGCGGCCGGCAACACCGCCGCCTCGGTGTCCGGCCCCCACTACCCGGGCCCGGGTGTACCGATCGGTTCCGCCATGGTCTTCGGGCACCTGGCAGCCGCCGACATGGCGGCGCAGGGGACGGGCCGATGATCCTGGAGCGCTTCCCGCTGCTGAGGAGGGGTCGGTGAAGTTCGCCCTGGTGCTCCCGGTCGAGCTCGGCGTCACGACCGAACCCGACGAAGTGGTCCGGATCGCCCGGCATGCCGAGGAGTTGGGCTTTGAGTCGGTGAGCGCGGTCGAGCACGCCGTGGTCATCAGCGACACGGAGAGCCGTTATCCCTACGCCCCCGACTGCCGGTTGCCGTTGCCGGACGACTGTCCCTGTCCCGACCCGCTGGAGCTGCTCGCCTACCTGGCCGGTGCGACCCGGCGCATCGGTCTGTCCACCGGTGTCCTGGTGCTGCCCAACCACAACCCGGTGGTGCTCGCCAAGCGGCTCGCGACCCTGGACCGGCTCAGCCGCGGGCGGCTGCGGATCTGTCTGGGCCTGGGCTGGATGCGCGAGGAGATCGAGGCCTGCGGCGGCGACTTCCGCCGCCGCGGGCGGATCGCCGACGAGGCGATCGACCTGATGCGCGAGCTGTGGTGGAGCAGGGACCCCCAAGGGGTCACGTTCGAGGGGAGTTCTTCACCCTGTGCGGCGCCCACAGCTACCCCAAGCCGCACCGGGCCCGCGGGGTCCCGCTGCACATCGGCGGGCACTCGGCCGCTGCGGCCCGGCGAGCGGGCCGGCGCGGGGACGGGTTCCAGCCACTGGGCCTCGCCGGCGAGGATTTGGCGGCGGCCATCTCCCTGATGCACGGGGAGGCGGTCAAGTCCGGGCGGGACCCGGCGCAGGTCGAGCTGACCCTCGGATCGACCCTGCCGCGCGCCGCCGACAGGGTCGAGTGGGCCGGGCAGCTCGGCGCCGACCGCCTGCTGCTGTCCGGCTCGCGGCACGCCGGCACCGTGGGCGCGCTGCTGGAGGAGATGTCCGAGGCCGCGCGGAAGCTGGAGCTCAAGCCATGACCTCCTTCCCGTACGAGGAGCTGCCCGCACCGCCGGAGCCGCCCGCCCCCTCCGGGCTGCCGCGTGCGGAGGGCCGGCCGCTGTTCGCCGGTCGCACGGCGGTCGTCACCGGCGGTGGCGCCGGCATCGGGGCGGGCATCGTCCGCGCCCTCGCCTGGCACGGGGCGCGGGTGGTCCTGGCCGACATCGACGCCGAGTCCGCCCGCCGCACCGCCGAAGCGGCCGCCGGCGAGAGCGGGGTCGAGCCGGTCGTCGTGGTCGGCGACATCCGCGATCCGGCCACGGTCGCCCAGCTGGTCGAGGCGGCCGGGCGGGCGGACTTCCTGGTGAACAACGTGGGGGACCACCGCCCGGCCGGGCCCTTTCTCACCAGCGACGAATCCGACTGGCAACGGATGTACGAGCTGAACCTGCTGCACATCCTGCGGGTGACCCGGGCGTTCCTGCCTGGGATGGTGGAACGGGGCGGCGGCGGCATCGTCAACCTCACCTCGGTCGAGGGGATGCGCGGCATACCGGGTAACGCCGTCTACGGCGCCTTCAAGGCCGCCGTCGTCAACTTCACCGCCTCGCTGGCGGCGGAGGTCGGCCAGTACGGCATCCGGGTCAACGCCGTCGCGCCCGACCTCACCGACACCACGCAGACCCCGATGTGGGCCAGTACACCCGCGAAGTACGCCGACCAGGTGGGGCGTTGGTCCTCAACTCGCACATCGCGACGGTCGCGAACGGCTTCGTCTTCTACACCGACGGCGGCATCCGGACCGGCTTCCTGATCGCCGCCGGAGCCTCCCTCGCCGGCCTGCTGCTCGCCCTCGCCCTGCCCCGGGCCCAGCCCGCCGCACAGCCGAGCGACGACCTGGCCGCCCAGGCAGTGGCCTGACGCGACGCGCGCCGCCTGCCTCGGGGTTGGTTTCCGGCCGGGGTCTGCGGACCTCTATGACGTGCGGCGACACCCCGCGGGGTGTCTCTCCGAAGCGCTTCGGAGAGACACCCGCAGGCGTTTTCCTGGTCCTTCCCCGGCAATTCCTGCGGCCCTTCCCGGCCTTTCCCCCGTCCTCTCCCCGGTCCTCCCTCCAGTCCTTCCACCGGTTTTCCTCCCGGCCGCGCAGCCGCCGCCGCTCCTTCCCGCTCAGTGGGAGCGGCGTATTTCGTTTCGGAACAGCGCGACGTACGGTCCTGCCACTTCCGCCGCCACGACCCGAGAGGGGATGCCCCATGGTCGAAGATGTCCTGGCAGCGATCCGAGCCCTTGCCCCCGCCCTGCGCGACCGCGCGGCCGAGGCCGAGACGCTGCGCCGCGTGCCCGACACCTCCATCAAGGAGCTGGAGGACACCGGTTTCTTCCAGCTCCTGCAGCCCAAGGCCTTCGGTGGCCGGGCCGCCGACCCCCAGGTCTTCTACTCCGCCGTCAAGGAGATCGCCAAGGCGTGCGGCTCCACCGGCTGGGTCGCCTCCGTCGTAGGCGTCCACCCCTGGCACGTCGCCCTGTTCGACCCGCGGGCCCAGCAGGAGGTGTGGGGCGAGGACCCCAAGACCCGCATCGCCTCCTCCTACGCCCCCACCGGCAGGGTGACCCCGGTCGACGGCGGCTTCCGGCTCTCCGGCCGCTGGCATTTCTCCTCCGGCTGCGATCACGCCCAGTGGGCGCTGCTGGGCTGCCTCGTCCCGGACGCCGACGGCAACCCCGTCGACATGCGGACCTTCCTCATCCCGGCCTCCCAGTACCGCATCGACGACGTCTGGGACACCGTCGGCCTGCGCGGCACCGGCAGCAACGACATCGTCGTCGAGGACGTCTTCGTTCCCGAGCACCGCGCCCTGAGCTTCGGCCCGGTGACCGCCCTGAAGGTGCCCGGCCACGAGCTGAACCCGGAGCCGCTGTACCGGCTGCCGTACGCCGGCGTGTTCACCACCACCATCGCCACCCCGGTCGTCGGTATCGCCGAGGGCGCCTACGAGTCGTACATCGAGGCCACCCGGCAGCGGTTCCGCATCTCCTACGGCCAGAAGGTCGCCGAGGACCCCTTCGCGCAGGTGCGTATCGCCCGCGCAGGCAGCGACATCGACGCGGCCTGGCTGCAGCTGACCCGCAACATCGGCGAGATGTACGCCGCCGTCCAGCGCGGCGAGGAGCTGACGATGGCGCAGCGCACCCGCACCCGCCGGGACCAGGTGCTCGCCACCGAGCGCGCGGTCGCGGCGATCGACCTGCTGGTGGAGAACGCCGGCGGCAACGCCATGCGCACCGGCCCCAACCCGGTCCAGCGCGCCTGGCGCGACGCCCACACCGGCCGCGGCCACGCCGCCAATGACCCGGAGCGGGCGCTGGTGATGTTCGGTCAGTCCGAACTCGGCGTGGACATCCAAGACCCCATGGCCTGAGAGGCGGCGCAGATGGCAGACATCACCTACGACTCGACCTCCCGCACCACCAAGGCGGCGGGGCTCACCCTGCACTACCACGAGGCCGGGCCGGCCGAGGCACCCGTCGTCATCATGCTGCACGGCGGCGGTCCCGGCGCCTCCGGCTGGAGCAACTTCGGCACCAACCTCCCTGTCTTCGCAGGCCGGTTCCGCACCCTGCTGGTCGACCAGCCCTGCTTCGGCCGCTCCGGCAAGCCCGAGCTGGACCGCGACTACTTCAGCTTCAGCGCGGCCGCCGTCGCCGGACTGATGGACGAACTGGGCATCGGCAAGGCCCACTTCATCGGCAACTCCCTCGGCGGCGGAACCGCGGTCCGCATGGCCCTGAACCACCCGGACAAGGTCGCCAAGCTGGTGCTGATGGGCCCTGGCGGAGTGTCCGTCAACCTCTTCGCGCCGGACCCCACCGAGGGCATCAAGCGGCTCTTCGAGTTCAACACCTCCCCCGAACCGACCAAGGAGCAACTGCGCGCCTTCCTCGGCGTGATGGCGTACGACCAGTCGATCGTCACCGACGAACTGGTCGAGGACCGCTGGGCCTCGGCCATCGACCCGGAGACCCGGCTGGGCGGCGCCCGCATGGCGGCCTCCTTCGCCGACCCGGCCTGGACCGAGGACTGGATGCTCTGGCGCGAGGCCCACAAGATCACCCACCCGGTGCTGCTCACCTGGGGTCGCGAGGACCGGGTCAACCCCCTCGACGGCGCGCTGGTCGCCCTCAAGACCATCCCCGACGCCCGCCTGCACGTCTTCCCGCACTGCGGCCACTGGGCCCAGACCGAGCAGGCCGACGAGTTCAACCGCCTGGCCCTCGACTTCTTCTCGCACTGACCACCCCACACCCCTTGGAGAGGTGACCACCATGGACATCCGTGCCCTTGGCTACCTGCGCCTGGAGACCACCAAGCTGGACGAGTGGCGCCGCTACACCCTCGACGTCCTCGGCATGGTGGAGGCCTCCGGCACCGACGAGAACACCCTCTGCCTGCGCATGGACGACCGCTCCTACCGCATCGCCGTCCAGCAGGGTGCCAGCGACCGCCTCCTGGCGGCGGGCTGGGAGGTGGCGAACGCCGCCGCGCTCGACCGGGCCACCGAGGAGCTGGAGGCGGCTGGCTTCGCCGTCAAGCCCGCCGACGCCGCCGAACTCGCCGAGCGCCGCGTCCAGGGCCTGATCCATGTGACGGACCCCTGTGACAACCCGCTGGAGATCTACTGGGGCCCGGCGCTCGACCACACCCCGCTCGGCACCCCGTACGGCAACCGCTTCGTCACCGGCGACCTGGGCCTCGGCCACGTCGTGGTGCCGGCACCGGACATCGAGGCCGCGCTGGACTTCTACGAGAACCTGCTCGGCTTCCAGCTGCGCGACTCGATGAAACTGCCGCCGCAGGCCGTCCCGACCGCCAAGGAGCAGCGGGACTTCCACTGGATGCACTTCCTGAGCCCCAACCGCCGCCACCACAGCCTGGGCCTGTACCCCGGCGCGCTGCCCCCCGGCATCGTGCACTTCATGGTGGAACTGGAGACCCTCGACGACGTCGGCCGCGGCCTCGACCGCATGAACGCCGCCGGCATCCCGATCGCCTCCACCCTCGGCCGGCACACCAACGATCACATGGTGTCGTTCTACGCCCAGGCCCCCGGCGGCTTCCAGGTCGAGTACGGCTGGGACGGACTGCTCGTCGACCCCGCCAGCTGGGTGGCCAAGGAGATCACCGCCGACAGCTTCTGGGGTCACCAGTGGAACGGGTGACCGAGCCCCGGACGGACGAGGCCGTCTTCCGGGACGTCCTCGGCCACTTCGCCAGTGGCATCACCGTGGTGGCGGCGCTCGACGGGGAGGAGCCCGTCGGGTTCGCCTGCCAGTCCTTCGCCTCCCTCTCCCTCGACCCCCCGCTGGTCATGCTGAGCGTGGGCCGGTCCTCCACCAGCTGGCCGAGGATCGAGAGGGTGGGCCGCTTCTGCGTCAACATCCTCGCCGCGGACCAGCAGGAGATCTGCGCGGCCCTCGGCGCCCGGGGCGGGCGCAAGTTCGCCTCCGTGCCCTGGCACACCTCGCCGCACGGCACCGTGGTGATCGACGGCGCCCTGGCCACCGTCGACTGCCGCCTGGCGAACGTCCACGAGGCCGGGGACCACCACATCGTCACCGGCGAGGTGACCGGCCTCGCCGCCCGGGAGAACGCGGGGCCGCTGCTGTACTACCGCAGCCGCTACGCCACCGCCACGTTCGCGAGCTGAGCCCTGCTGAACCTCGTATCGACAGCGAAGGAACCCGCAGCCCATGCCGATCGACGTCGAGAAGGTGACCTCCGCCCCACCTGTGCGCGCCGCGGCCGTCTGGGACGACCGCGACGTGCGGCTGTACCACCTGGCGCTGGGCGCGGGCGTCCCCGAGACCGACCCCGGTGAACTGCGCTACGTCTTCGAGGGACACGAGCGGGGCATGCAGGTCCTGCCCACCTTCGGTGTGGTGGCCGGCGGCACCGGGGGAGTGGGGTTCCAGGTCTTCGACCTGCCGGGCGTGGACATCGACCTGACCGCCGTACTGCACGGTGGCCAGGAGATCACCGTCCACCGCCCGCTGCCCGCCGCCGCCCGGGCGGCCACCGTCACCCGGGTGCCCGCGGTGTACGACAAGGGCAAGGCCGCCGTCCTCGTCCAGGAGTCGACCCTGCTCGGCGAGGACGGCGAACCGCTCCTCACCCAGCGCAACCAGATCTTCGTCCACGGCGAGGGCGGATTCGGCGGCGACCGCGGACCTTCCGAGCGCCTCCCCGCCCCGGACTGGGAACCCGACCTGGTGCTGGAGGTTGCGACGCTCCGTCAGCAGGCGCTGCTCTACCGGCTCGCCGGCGACTGGAACCCCCTGCACGCCGACCCCGCCACCGCCCGCCGCGCGGGCTACGACCGCCCCATCCTGCACGGGCTGTGCACCTTCGGGATGGCGGTCAAGGCCGTCACAGAACGCATGCTGGACGGTGACGCGGCACGCGTCACCGGGTGCCGCACCCGCTTCGCGGGGGTGTTCTTCCCCGGCGAGACCCTGCGGCTGCGCATCTGGACCGACGTCGAAGAAGTCCACGGCAGCACCCGTCACCTGCTGACGGTCACGGCCGTCGAGCGGGACGACGCACCGGTCCTCACCGACGCGGCGGTCACCGCCCGCTGACCCGGCGGCCGGGGCCCGGAAGGTCACCCGCCCCGGCCGCCGCACCACATCCCACCGCCGCGGCGCGCCCCCGTCCGCGAGCCGGACCGGAACGACACGACGAGGTAGAACACGATGAACAACACGTGGGACCACACGTATGACGTGGTGGTGGCCGGCTCCGGGGCCGCCGGGATGGCCGCCGCCATCACCGCCCGGCTGCGGGGACTGAGCGTCCTCGTGGTCGAGAAGACCGACCGCTACGGCGGCACCACCGCCCTGTCCGGCGGCGCGATCTGGGTGCCGAACAACTTCCACCTCGACGCCGCCGGGCTCGGCGACACCCCCGAGAAGGCCCGCGCCTACCTGGAGGCCACCGTCGGCGACCGCGTCCCCGCCGCCCGCAAGGACGCCTACCTGCGCCACGGACCGAAGATGGTGCGGGAGTTCCACGACCGCACGGACGTGAAGTTCGTCTACACGCCCGGCTACTCCGACTACTTCCCGGAGGAGCTGGGCGGCTACCCGCAGGGCCGCTCGATCGAACCGCGGATCTTCGACTTCAAGAAGCTCGCCCCCGAACAGCGCGCCACCATGCGGCGGGCCGGGCTGCCCACCTACGGACTCACCATCACCTCCCACGACTTCCGCCATCTGAACATGGTCGCGCGCACCTGGGCCGGCAAGCGGACCTCGGCCAAGGTCGGCGCCCGCGCTGTCAAGGCCCTGCTGACCGGCCGCAAGCCGCTCTCCCTCGGTGAGGCGCTGGTCGCCCGGATGCGGCACTCGCTCGACACCCTCGGCGGCGAACTGTGGCTGTCGGCGCCGCTGACCGAACTGGTGCGGGACGGCGGTCGGATCACCGGCGTCAGGGTCAGTCGCGACGGCCGGGACCTCGCCGTCCGTGCCATTGGTGGCGTCGTCCTCGCCTCCGGCGGCTTCTCGCACAACCAGGAGCTGCGGGAGAGGTACTTGCCGTCGCCGACCTCCGGCGAGTGGAGCGCCGCCCCCGAGGGCCAGACCGGCGACGCCCTGGAGCTGGGCATGGCTGCCGGCGGCGCCGTCGACCTCATGGACAAGGTGTGGGGCGCGCCCTCCGCGGTGCCGCCCGGCGGCAAGCCGTTCTTCCTCGTCGCCGACCGCGGCATCCCCGGCATGGTGATCGTCGACTCGGCGGGCCAGCGGTACGCCAACGAGGCTGCGCCGTATCACCGGTTCGTCGACGTGATGTACGCCAACAACAGGCTCGACGCGACCACCGTGCCGTCCTGGATGATCCTCGACGCCACGTCCAAGGCCCGCTACATCTTCCTGGGCCTCTTCCCGGGCCAGGCGTTCCCCAAGGCTTGGCTGGAGAGCGGCTTCGTCAAGAAGGCGGCTTCCATCGAGGAGCTGGCCACCGAGATCGGCGCCCCGCCGAAGCAACTGCGCGCCGCCGTGGACCGCTTCAACGGCTTCGCCCGCGGCGGCCGGGACGAGGACTTCCACCGCGGCGACAGCGTCTACGACCGCTACTACGGCGACCCGACGCTGCCCAATCCCAACCTGGCGCCGCTGGAGAAGGGCCCCTACTACGCCGTCCCGGTGCACCCGGGCGACATCGGCACCAAGGGCGGCCTGGTCACCGACGCCACGGGCCGCGTGCAGCGGGAGGACGGGACGGTCATCGAGGGCCTGTACGCCTCCGGCAACGTCTCGGCCGCGGTCATGGGCGAGACGTACCCGGGGCCGGGCGCGACCATCGGCCCCGCCATGACCTTCAGCTGGCTCGCGGTCAACCACATCGCGGGCCTGTGACTCCGCATCACATACCGGTAAAGACAACGCAGTTCGGCAAGAGGGGCAGAATTCCATGGGGCGATTCGAAGGCAGGCGGGTACTGGTCACCGGCGGCGGGTCCGGCATCGGCCGGGCGACCGTCCTGCGCATCCTGCGGGAGGGCGGCTCGGTCGTCGCAGCCGACATCTCCGAGGCGGGGCTGAAGGAGACGGCCGCCCTGGCCGAGGGCCTCGCGGACCGGCTGCACACACAGGTGCTGGACGTGTCGGACGAGTCCTCGGTGCGGGCCGGCGTCGCCGCCGGGGTGACCGGACTCGGCGGCCTGGACGCACTGGTCAACTCGGCGGGCATCCTGCGCTCCGCGCACACCCACGAGACCACACTGGACTCCTGGAACCGGACCATCGCGGTGAACCTCACCGGCACCTTCCTGACGACCCGAGAGGCGCTGCCCGCGCTGCTGGCCGGCGGCAAGGGCGTGGTGGTCAACTTCAGCTCCACCTCCGCGTCCTTCGCCCACCCCTATATGGCGGCGTACGCCGCGTCGAAGGGCGGCATCCAGTCCTTCACGCACGCCATCGCCCTGGAGTACGCCAAGCAGGGGCTGCGCGCGGTGTGCGTGGCGCCCGGCAGCATCTCCAGCGGGATGACCGACGGCTCCGGCGGCGCCGGCCAGAACAGCGGGCCCGGCCTGCCCGAGGACACCGACTGGGAGCTGTTCGCCAAGCTGCGGCCGGCCCTGTTCGGAGAGGGCTACGCCGATGCGCGAACCGGCTTCGCCGACGCGGGTGCGGTGGCGGGCGTCGTTGCGATGCTGGCCTCCGACGACGGCGCGTTCATCACGGGCACCGAGATCCGCGTCGACGGCGGCACCCATATGTGACCCCGCCCGCCCCGCACAGACAGGGTCCCGGTCCGTCGCTGATCCGGACCGGGACCCTGTCTGTGTCACGCCTGGTAACGGGTGACGCCGTCGACGTCCGTCGCGCGTAGCATCCCGCGCTCGGCGAGCACGTCCAGGTGGGCCCGTGTCTCCAGGACCGACAGCATCTGGTTGAACGGGTCCAGACCTTCGAACGGACGCTGCCGACGCGTCCAGCCGAGCCGTCCGGCCACCTCGCGGGCGGTGTGCGCGCCGTCCGCCACGGCCGTGAGGGTGGCGTCCAGCCGTGCGGCATGGTGGTCGAGCAGCTCGTCCACCCGCCGGTGCACGCTGTCGGTGACCGGCCCGTGCGCGGGCAGCAGCCGTACGTCGGGCATCGTGCGGACCAGCAGCAGTGAGGCCAGGTAGTCGCCCAGCGGGGACCGGCCCGGGACCGTCTCGAAGCCGATCGACGGGGTGATGTGCGGCAGGACGTGGTCCCCGGCGAACAGCGCGCCCGCCTCGGCGTCGAGGAACACGAGGTGCCCCTGGGTGTGGCCCGGCGTCGGGATCGCGCGCAGGGTGCGCGTGGCCAGCCGGATCTCGACGGAGCCCTTGAACCAGCGGTCGGGCAGCTCCCAGGTCTTGTCGTCCACCGTCGTGTCCTCGGGCAGCGTCGCGAGCCTCGCGAGGACGTCGTCGGCGCCGCTGCGCGCGAGCTGGTCGAGCTGGCTCACCGGACGTGTCGGCACCTCGCGGATCAGCCACTCCAGCGCCGGCCGCTCGCCCGCGCCCAGGCTGACCGGGCTGCCGTAGGTACGCCGCACCGCCAGCGCCTGCGTGTAGTGGTCGCGGTGCAGGTGCGTGACGAGGAACTCCGAGACGTGCTCGAGCCCGTAGCCGATCGCGTCCAGCGCGCGGGCGAGCCGGTTCTGGCTCTCGGCCAGGGCCCAGCCCGAGTCGATCGGCACCACGCGGTCGCCGTCGGCGACGGCGTAGACGTTCACCGCGCGCAGCCCGTCGTCGGGCAGCGGCAGCGGAATGCGATGGATGCCGGGCAGCACCTCGTACACGCCCGGCTCCGTCCACTGCGGCAGGGGTCGGTTCATTCGATCGCTCGATTCCCGGTCGGAGGGCGGTGGAGCGCGGCCCGCAGGTCGCGCGCCGCCTCGGAAAGCGCCTGGTCTGCCTCCGGCAGCAGGCCGGCGAGGCCGAGGAAGCCGTGGAACGTGCCGGGCCACAGCGTCAACTCCACCGAGATGCCTGCCTGTTGCAGGCGCCGTGCGTAGTGCACCCCGTCGTCACGCAGCGGATCGCACTCGGGCAGCACCACGACCGCCGGCGGCAGGCCGGACGGATCGGGAGTGAGCCCGGGGGAGGCGTACGGATGCGAGCCGTCCCCTCCGGGGCCCAGGTACTGCTCCCAGTACCAGCGCATGTGCGTCGTCGTGTGGAAGTAGCCTGTGGCGTACGTCGTGTAGGAGGCGGTGTCCATCCGGTGGTCGAGGGCGGGATACGCCAGCAGTTGCGCCGCGATGCGCGGGCCGCCGCGGTCCCGTGCCATGAGGGTCACGGCCGCCGCGAGGTTGCCGCCGCTGCTGTCGCCCGCGACGGTGAGCCGGCCCGGGTCACAGCCGAGGTCGGCGGCGTTCGCGGCCACCCAGGCGGTGACCGCGTAGGCGTCCTCCGCGGCGGCCGGGAAGCGGTGCTCGGGAGCGAGGCGGTAGTCCACCGAGACCACCACCGCGCCGGAGTGCAGGGCCAGTTCGCGGCAGAGGCCGTCATGGGTGTCCAGGTCGCACAGCACCCAGCCGCCGCCGTGGAAGAAGACCACGACGGGCAGCGGGGAGCCGGGGTCCGCCACCGGCACGTAGATCCGCACCGGCAGGTCGGGCGCGCCCTCGGGCCCGGGCACGGACCGGTCGGTGACCCGCGGGAGTCGGCGTACCGACCGTGACTCGGCACCGGCCTGTGCCGCCTGCCGGATCTCGGCCGGATCGATCGGACCGAGGGCGGGATCGGGGAAGTTCGCCGACATGGCGTCGGCGAGCTTCCGGGCACGCGGGGTGAGGGGGTCGCTCACTGGGCCGTCAGCCCGCCGTCGATGGCGAACTCGGCGCCGGTCACATACGACGAGGCGTCCGAGGCCAGGTACAGCACCAGCTCCGCGACCTCCTCAGGGCGGCCCATCCGGCGCAGCGGCACGTTCGGCCACTCGCGGCTCCCGGCGTCCGCGCCGAGCGCGCCCGCGACCATCGGGGTGTCGACCATGCCGGGGTGCACGGAGTTGACCCGGATGCCGTACGGGGCGAGGTCCAGGGATGCGGACTTGGTGAGCCCGCGCAGGCCGAACTTCGTCGCCCCGTAGGAGGCGTGGCCCACGATGCCGACCAGGCCGGCGGTGGAGGAGATGTTGACGATCGACCCGCCGCCGGCGGCGCGCATGGCCGGGACGACGGCCTGGATGCCGAGGAACGGGCCGACGAGGTTGACGTCGAGCAGCCGCCGCAGGTTGTCCTCGGTGTCCTCGTCCACGGGGGCCGTCCGCCACAGGGCCGCGTTGTTGACCAGGGCGTCGATCCGGCCGAAGGCCTCCAGGCCGGCGTCGACGACCTTTCGCCAGCCGGCCGCGTCGGTCACGTCGTGGGCGACGAACAGCCCTTGGTCGCCGAACTCCTCGGCGACCGCGCGGCCCTCCTCCTCGCGTACGTCGGTGAGCACGACCCCTGCCCCGGCTTGCGCGAACAGCCGTGCCTCGACTGCGCCTTGGCCACGTCCGGCTCCGGTGACGACGACGGTCCGGCCGTCGAGCCGCGGGGCCGTCACTGGTCGGCCTGCTCGAGCGCGCGGAAGTGGGGGATGACCTTCTCGCCCCACTGCCGGATGGTCTCCATGCAGGCCTCCTGCGGCACGGTGCCCATCTGGATCAGGCACATCACCTCGTCGACACCGATCTCGCGCAGCTGCTCGACGTAGGCGATGGCGGTGTCGGCGTCGCCGTAGGCGTGCTTGGCGTTGAACTGTCCGGTGTCGGCCGGGCGGACGGGGACGGACGCCTCGTGCAGCTTGGCGACCAGCTCCTCACAGTCGCGTTCCATGGCGGCCACGTGGTCCTCGTTCTCGTCGTAGCCCGTGGGGGCAGGACCGTTGCCGTACCAGTGGGCGATGGACTCGGCGAAGAACCGCTGGCCCCGGGTGCCGATCCGGTACGCCGCCTCGGCGTCGTCCAGCACGATGGTCGGGCACAGCGCGGAGAAATGGTTGTTGATCTCGGTGGAGACGAGACGGTCGCCGCCGCGGGTGGCGATGGCCTCGTCGTAGATCTTGCGCATCTCGCGCACGTCGTCGGCGCCGGCGAAGCCCAGCACCAGGGCGCCGATGCCCAGTTCAGCGGCCAGCTTGAGGGTGTCGTGCTTGCTGCAGGCCATGAACAGCGGCGGGTGCGGGTCCTGGACGGGGCGGGGCAGGATCGCGCCCGGGCCGATGTCGATCGACCCGTGCCACTCGAACGTCTCCTCGCGCCAGGCGTTGCTCAAGATCCGCAGCGCCTCCTCCATCTGCGGGTAGGTGTCCTCGGGGCGCACCCCGTACATGGACATCTCCTGCCGGGTGGCGCCGCGGCCGGCGCCGATGTCGACGCGGCCGCCGGACAGTACGTCGAGCATGGCGGCGCGTTCGGCGACCCGGACCGGGTGCTGGTAGCCGAAGGGCAGGGTGACCACGCCGTGGCCGATGCGGATGCGCGAGGTCCGCGCCGCCACCCAGGTGAGGAAGATCTCGGACGCGCTCATGTGCGCGTACTGCGTCAGCGCGTGGTGCTCGACCGCCCAGATCCGGTCGAATCCCATCTCCTCGGCGTAGACGGCCTGTTCGACGCAGTCGTGGAGGACCTGGCGCTCCCGTTGGGGTGCAGGGTCGGCCATCTGTGCCTCGAAGATCATCGAAAACTTCACGACGGACTCCTCTGGTATTTCGGATCGAAATACTTCTAGCAGGAATACCTCGCAGAGGGAAGGCGCGCCGACGGGTCCCGCCGCTCCCGCTCAGTGGGAGGACGCTGTTCCGCTCCTGAGAAGGGGGACCGTACGGTCTTGGCGCCGCCGCACGACGCACCGCGAGGAGAGGACTTCGATGACGGATCTTCAGGGCAAGACGGTGGTCATCACGGGTGGAGCGCGGGGACTCGGTGCGGAAGCCGGCCGGCTGGCCGTCGCGGCCGGCGCGCAGGTGGTGCTCACCGACCTGCTCGAGGAGGACGGGCGGACCACCGCCGAAAAGCTCGGGGACGCCGCCCGGTTCGTCCGGCACGACGTCACCTCCGAGGAGGACTGGCGGCGCGTGGGGGCCTACGCGGTCGCCGAGTTCGCGGCGTCGACGGCCTCGTCAACAACGCGGGCATCTCCGGTGGTTCCCACCTGCTCGAAGAGCAGTCGGCCGACGACTTCCGCCGGGTCCTCGACATCAACCTCACCGGTGTCTTCCTCGGCATGCGGACCGTGATCCCGCTGATGAAGGAGCGCGGAGGCGGCTCCATCGTCAACATCTCCTCGTCGGCGGGCCTGATGGGCCTGGCCATGACCGCCGGTTACGGCGCGGCCAAGTGGGGAGTGCGCGGGCTCACCAAGGTCGGCGCGGTGGAGCTGGGTGCGGCGAGGATCCGTGTCAACTCCGTGCATCCGGGCATGACTCACACTCCGATGACCGCCCACGTCGGCATCGAGCGGGGCGAGGGCAGGTACCCGAACACCCCCATGGGCCGGGTCGGCGAGCCTCCGGAGGTCGCGGAGGCGGTCGCCTACCTCCTCTCGGACGCCGCCTCGTACGTCACCGGCGCCGAACTGGCCGTCGACGGCGGATGGACCGCGGGGCCGACGGTCCAGCGACTGACCGGTCGGTGACGCCCAGCATCGACGCACGCGCAAGGGGCGGTACGGAACACAGGTCCGTACCGCCCCTTCCCATGCCCGGCCCGGTCCCGAAGCGGTACCCCTGGGCATGGCTGGAGGTCTTGCTCCCACAGCCTGGCGACCGGCTCACTGGCAACGGGGGCGGACTCCGGCGCGCACCGTGCGGTGGTCGACGTCGAGGTCTGGGTTCAGCTCGGCGACGTCGCACACGACCGGCTTCCCGCTCGCCACCACCGTGGCGCAGACGTGCTCGACGATCTCCATCGGCACCCCGTATGCGGCGGGGGCACTGACATCGGGGGCCGTACCGGCCGGGAGCACGTCGAGGTCGAGGCTGCGGTGCACGATGTCGCAGCTCGCGAGGGACTCGTCGGGGAACGTGTCGAGGAACGCGTTGACGCGCGGCAGGTCGAGCAGACGGCACTCGACGTCGAGCACGCCGATCGGGGGCTCCGGCACCTGAACGCACACCGCCACTACACTCCCCACCATCAGGCCGTTGACCAGCACAAATGCAGAAATCCGGCTGCAGTACCAGGCGACCGTCGGATCAGGGCGCACGCAGGCGGGTAGGTGTGCTGGATGTCCCGCCACAGGCGCTGAAGGGGGTAAGCGGCGTCCAAGGCGCCGGCACCGTGGACCTCCATGGCGTCCCGTCCTGACTGGGTGGCCCACTCGTGGCCGAGGTACTTGGAGTTGACCGATGCTCATGCCCTGGCCGACATCGCCGAGCACATTGGGATCGGGGATGCGCACATGGTCGAGGTCGAGACGGCCGGTGGTGAAGCCATGGAGCCCGAAGTCGCTGTCGACCGACGACGCCGTACGGGTCGCCGAGACGGACGCGGCGCGATGACGCGCAACATCAAGATTCGACGCACAGTTATGCAACAGTGAGCTGCATCCGTTTATTTCAACCTCATACGCAACATCGGAATTTTCTCTTGCGGCACCTACCCGGCTAACTGTAGCCTGCGGTACGCAAAGATAAGGGCATGCCAAGTCGCATTACGCATCGCGTGGTTGGGTCACGTCTCAGGCTGCTTCAAAATTTCTCTGTTCCGTTCAGCGAAATGCTGCCTTGGGACCCGCTGCCGGAGAGTCTCTGCATCGCGCGCTTTCTGAGAAAACGGGGGGGACGAAGGAATGCATTCCCTATTAGCGCAAATGTGGGAATGGCGTCGACTCGGGCACCTGATTCAGAGTGTCACCGCAGGCCTGACGGCGTTGTCGTGCGTCACTCTCCTCAAGGAAAGTAAGGGAAGTCTCGTGACTGCCCGCGCATCCTCCCGGCCGTTCCACGCGCGTGGCTCACGAGAGGCCTGCCGCACCCGTGCGGCCGCCAGGGTGCGGGCGATGGCCAGGCCGTGCCCAAGGCCTACCGAGTCGGCCGGAACGCGCTCGCGGCCCACTCGGCGCTCTCGATGGGTTCCCGCGCACCGCTGGTGACGCGGCAGTGGTCTTCGCGTCAGGCCCACCAGCAGCGATACCAACTCGCAGCCTGACGCCATCAAAGTCCCCATGAACAATCTGCACCCTCTCGCGGCGTCATCCGGCTTGCTCGCGCCGGAATCCCAAGCGCCCCGCGGAGGCAACTCATGGCCGCACTCGGGTCCAAGCCTTTCGATTCACGCGACCAGGGTGCCCACCGGATCCGATAGTTCGCTCGAAAAGATATCGGGGGAGTTCAGCAATGTCTGAATCCAACACCACGCCCGCCCGCACGAACCGGCCAGCCGACACTTCCCGAGCGCGGGCGAACCTCCAGATCTCCTTTTCTCCGGGAGCGGTAGATCTGCCGTCGCTCGTGCCGACCATGTATACCTTCATGTTCCGGAACATCGCCAGTGACGGCTTCGTCTTCAGCGATCCGCAGTCGCCGGGCGACATTTCCCGGGACTCGAAGCCGGGTTGCATCATCGCCGCCCCGTCCTTCCCGGCCGACACCCCCGGCATCGACGAGGACTACGTCTTCAACTGGGTGCGCGACGGAGCCATCACGGCCATGGAGGTGGCCAAGGCCGACATGCCCACCCGCCCGGGCGGGACGGTGCAGACGCTCAACGACTACGTGCAGTTCGCCGACCTCTGCCACTCCAACGCCCAGCCGCCGTTGACCAAGGGGCACGCCTGCTTCAACATCGCCGGCGACGCCCGCCCGTGGACCGAGCAGAACGACGGTCCGGCCCTGCAGACGATCACCATCCTGGCCGCCTACGACCAGCTCGACCTCGGCACCCAGAAGCGGGCGGTCGACCTGGTGAACTCGAACGTGGCCTACCTCCTCGGCGTCTACCAGGGCCCCACCACGAACCTGTGGGAGGAGCACGGCGGGTACAGCTTCTTCGCCCGCTCAGCCCAGCTGCGCTGCTTCGAGGAGATCCAGGCCTCGACCATCGTCGGTATCGACAAGCCGACCGGGCTGCGTCCCGCCATCAAGTGGCTGCGCCAGGCCCTCGCAAGCCACTGGGACGGGAGCAAGTACGTGAGCATGCTGGCCGACCCCGGTGACGGGTCCCAGCCGTCGCCCGAGAATCCGGTCGTCAGCGGTTACGACCCGAACATCGACATCGTCCAGTCGGCCGTCTACGGCGCCCTTCCCGTCACCGACACCAAGCTGCTGGCCACAGCGGCCCAACTGCGCTCGCAGTGGGAGGAGGGCGGCATCGCCTTCTACCCCATCAACAAGGCCGACAAGGAAGCGTTCGGTATCGGGCCGCTGTTCGGCCGCTACCCGGGCGACGTCTACGACGGTGACACCGCGCACCCGGTGCTCGGCGGCCACCCCTGGGCCCTCTCCACGTGCAACGTCGCTGAGCTGCACTACAAGCTGGCCGCCGAGATCAAGTCGAGCGGCAAGGTGCCCTTGGACGATCTGTCCGCACCCTTCTTCGCCCAGTCCGGCATCGACGCGTCGACGGCCCCGGCGGCAGCCGCCGCCGCTTTGGCGGCCACCGGTGACGCCATGGTGCAGGCCGTCATCCACCACAGTGACAACTTGGAGCTGTCCGAGCAGTTCGACGGCACCACCGGCTTCGAGCGCAGTGTGCACAACCTGACGTGGAGCTATGCCGCCTACCTGTCCGCCATGCGGGCCCGGGCCGAGGCTGTGTGACCCAATGGCCGACCGACTCGAATCCTTGACCCCACACCGGTCCCGGCCGCGCCTGGCAGCGGAGGAGTGACTGCCCCATGTACGCGAAGTTCCCCGAGGGGTCGGCGAAGCGCACCGACCCCGCGGCGGCGGCCGAGATTCTCTACGACGCCGTCATCGTCGGCGGCGGGATCGCCGGCGCCCTCATCGCCTCGCGGCTGAGCGACGCCGGCAAGAGGGTACTGATACTCGAAGCGGGCCCCGCCGAGGACCTCACCCTGAGGGGCTACGAGAGCTACCTCGACCGCTTCTACTCGGCCACCAGCAAGGACAATCAGTCCCCGTACCCGGTGCTCGCCAACGCCCCGATGCCCCGCGGCACCGACGCACGGCGCATCGCCCCGGGCGCGCCCGACGCCTCGGCCTACATCGTCCAGAGCGGGCCCTTCGCCACCGACACCACCTATACGCGGGTCCTCGGCGGCACCACCATGCACTGGGAGGCCAAGACGCTGCGGATGCTCCCCGAGGACTTCCGCATGCGTACGCTCTACGGCGAGGGGGCCGACTGGCCGCTCACCTACGAGGACCTCGCCCCGTACTACAACGAGGCCGAACGCGAGATCGGCGTCTCCGCCGACGTGGAGGACCAGGCCTACCTCGGGATGACCTTCGACGAGGGCTACGTGTTCCCGATGAAGGGGCTGCCCCTGTCGTACCTGGACCGGATGGTCGCCAAGGACCTCGACGGGATGCCGGTCGAACTCGACGGGGAGCGGCGCGAACTGCGGGTCCGGCCGTTCCCGCAGGGGCGGAACGGGATACCGAACCCGGCCTTCGACGGCGGGAAGGGCTACGTGCCGCGAGGGGCGGTGAGCACGTACCAGGTCGAGGTCGGCGGGCGGTGCCAGGGCAACAACAACTGCGTGCCCATCTGCCCCGTGCAGGCCAAGTACCACGCCGGCAAGACCCTCGCGGTGGCCCTCCAGAGCGGCCGGGTCGACCTGGTGGCCCAGGCGGTGGCCTACAAGGTGCACGTCGACGAGCAGACCCGCCGGGTGACCGAGATCGAGTACCGCCGCTACGACCGGCCCGACAACCCCGGCTTCACCACCATGCGAGCCCGGGGCCGGCTGTTCATCCTGGCCGCCAACGCGGTGGAGAACCCCCGGCTGATGCTCGCCTCCGGCCTGCGCAGCTCAAGCGGCCTGATGGGGCGGAACTTCATGGACCACGCCTATCTGCTGGCGTGGGCCCTGCTGCCAGAGGTGGCCGGCACCTTCCGGGGCACGAACTGCACGGGCGGCATCACCGACCTGCGCGGGGGCCGCTTCCGCAGCCGCCAGGCGGCATTCAGCGTCGACATACACAACGACGGCTGGGGCTGGGCCCGGGGGGCGCCGATGACCGACCTGATCGACCTGGTGGACGCCGGTGGACGCTACGGCGAGTCCCTCCGCCAGGGCCTGGTGGACCGGGTCTCCCGCCAGCTGCAGTTGGCGTTCATGGTCGAGGTCCCCGCCAACCCGAGCAACCGGATCACCGTGGACCCGGCCTACACCGACCACCTGGGGAACATGCGGCCCATCCTCACCTACGACATCCCCGACTACACGATGCGGGGGGTGGCGTACGCCCGGCAGCTGTCGCGACGGATCTTCGCCCGCCTCGGAGCCGAGGACCACACCGAGTACGACCCGAACTTCTGGGGCTACGCCGTCCATGCCGGCGAGGGGTACGAGATCCGAGGGGGCAACCATCTCGCCGGTACCCACACGATGGGCCGCGACCCGTCGACCTCGGTGGTCAACCCGGATCAGCGGTGCTGGGATCACGAGAACCTCTACCTGGTCGGCGGGGGAAGCATGCCCACCGTGGGCACGTCGAACGTGACGCTCACCGTCGCCGCCCTGTGCCTGCGCAGCGTCGGGGCCATGCTGGCCCAGCTCGACACCGAGACCGCACCGATCGACGTCACCTCGACCGGAGCCGGCCGGCGCCGGCCTCAGGAGGTGGCCCGGTGACCGCGTCGACCATCAACAACCGTGACGACCTGATCAGCTATCTGCACGTGGCGATGGCGCTGGAACACGCGACCATCCCCCCTTACCTGACCGCGTACTACTCCATACAGTCCACCACCAACTCCGACGCCGCCCACATCATCCGGGTGGTCGCGGTGGAGGAGATGCTGCACCTCACCCTCGTCGCCAACGTCCTGAACGCCATCGGAGGGCAGCCCGACCTGACCCGCCCCGGCTTCGTGCCGTCCTACCCGGCCTATCTGCCCGACGGGGAGAACGACTTCACCGTCGACCTGCGGCCCTTGTCCCCCGAGGCGGTGGAGACGTTCTGCAAGATCGAACGGCCGGGCCAGGCCCCCAGTGCCGACGCACGGCTGCTGCGCACACCGGACAGCGGGAGTCCGGTACTGGCCTTCAGCCCGACGGCCGAGGGGATGCGCTTCTACAGCATCGGCGAGTTCTACGCAGAGATCATCGAAGGGCTCGAGAAGGTGGCAGCCGGGGACCCCAAGCTCTTCTCCGGAGATCCGGCCCTGCAGGTGGGGCCCGAGTACTTCTACTCCGGCGGTGGGGCGGTGATCGTCGTCTCCGACCTGGACTCGGCCTGCCGAGCGCTGCGCTTCATCGCCGCCCAGGGCGAGGGCCTCGACTCCGGCATCTACGACGCGGACGGGGAGCTGGCCCACTACTACCGGTTCCGGCAACTGCAGCTCGGCCGCTACTACCAGGTGGGCGACGACCCCGACGCGCCTTCGGGGCCGCCGCTCAGCATCAGCTGGGACGATGTGTACAAGGTGAAGGTGAGCGCCCGGCTGGCCGACTTCCCGGCGGGTTCGGAACTCGCCCGTGTCGCCCGGGACTTCAACGCCCAATACGGGGCCTTTCTCGCCCTGCTCACCAGAGCGTTCAACGGGAAGCCGGGCCTCTTGCAGGACGCCGTCTGCGACATGTTCCGCCTGCGCGACGGGTTCAACCGGCTGGTGCGCAACCCCCTGCCGGGCAGCGACGGCCTGCACGCCGCTCCCACCTTCGAGATCCCGGCCGCGTTCGGGGCCGATCCGGCGGCCGCACCGGCCGCTGGCGAGAGCGCGCAGGAGGTGACGCGGTGACCGCCCCGTCGTTCGAGGACTTCCTCTCCTTGTCGGTCGACCTGACCGCCTTCGAAGAGACCGTGCTCCTCGGCACCGGTCTGGCCCGCCCCTACCTGGCCAAGGTGCAGGCGGCCTGCGGCGACGAGGTCGTCACCGCTCTCTTGGACGCCCACCGGGCAGCCCGGGCGGACGCGGCCGTCGATGCCAGGGGCCATGACCGGGCCCTGCCCGACCGGGCCTTCCTCGACCGGGCTCTGCTCGACCGCGCCCTGCGCCACCGGATCTTCAGCGACGACCGCCTCGGCCCGGTGGCCCGCAATCTGATCAAACTCTGGTACGCGGGGACGTGGTACGCGCTGCCACCCGAGTGGACCGACTGCTATGGGGCCCATACCGAGGGCGAGACTTCCACGGTCACCGCCGCCTCCTACCAGGAGGGGCTGCTGTGGCGGGCCATCGGGGCCAATCCTCCAGGCGCCAAGGGGCCCGGCTACGGCTCCTGGGCTCAGCCGCCCCGCATCGCGGACCGCTACCTGAAAGGGGCGACGAAATGACAGGACTGGCTGACCGCCTCGGCCCGGACAAGGTGAAGCTCGGCGTCTGCTGCACCCTGTGGTGGAACGACGACTTCCCCACCATCGACGCCGACATCTCCTTCGGCCAGGCCGTGAGCGAGATGGCGCTCGCCGGCTTCCAGGGCTGCAGCATCGGGCACAAGTACCCCTCGGACGCCGCCGCGCTCAAGGCCGCCCTCGATCTGCGCGGCCTCCAGGTGTCCGAGCCCTGGACGAGCACGTACTTCACGATCGGCAAGATGCGGCAGAAGACGATCGCCGCCTTCGAGGAGACGCTGGCCCATGTCAAGGCGCTGGGCGGGACCGAGCTGGTCGTGGCCGAGTTCGGAGCGTCGTCGCACCTGCTCCCTGTCGACGTGTTCGCCAACCGCCCGGTTTTCACCGACGCCCAGTGGGACGCCCTGACGTCGGGCCTGGACGAACTCGGCAAGATCGCGGGCTCGGCCGGGATGAAGCTCAGCTATCACCACCACATGGGTACCGGCGTCATGACCCGGGCCGACGTCGACCGGCTGATGGCCTCGACCGATCCGGCCCTGGTCCACCTCCTGCTCGACACCGCCCACATCGCCTTCGCCGGCGACGATCCACTGGACATGGCCCGGGCCTACGCCGACCGCATCGGCCACGTCCACATGAAGAGCATCCGGCCCGAGGTCGTGAGCCGGGTGCGGGAAGAAGGCCTGTCGTTCCAGGAGGGCGTCGAGCTAGGCGTCTTCACCGTGCCCGGAGACGGCGCGATCGACTTCCGGCCCATCCTCGAGGTGCTCGCCGACGCCGATTACCGGGGGTGGTTGGTCGTGGAAGCCGAGCAGGACCCGAACAAGGCCATCCCGCTCGAGTACGCCAAGAAGGCCCGCGCCTACCTCGCCGACGTCTTGGGCTGGTAGTGAACGGAGGACACCGGGAATGAACGCGACATTCAAACGGGATGTGTTCTTCAGCTTCTTCATGTTCACGGCCGACCTGAGGCCGCAGGACTCGCGTTACACCGCAGTCCTGATCAACCATCTGAAGGCCCTCACCGGCATGGGCTACGACGGCTTCGACCTGCACATCGCCGCCCAGCCCGCGACCGTCGACCACAAGCTCGAGATCGACAGCTATGTCGCCCTCAAGAAGGCGTTCGACCAGGCAGGGCTGAAGGACGTGAAGTTCACGACCAATGTCGGGACCACGCGGACCTTCGACCCGACCTCACCTTACGAGGAGCAGCGCCGAAAGGCCCTGTCCTACCTCAAGTCACGCGTCGACATCACGCGGATCCTGGGCGGCGACTCGATCATGTCAGGGCCGTTCCTCTACCCCTACGGCGTCTTTCCGGTCACGGACGCTGATGAGCCGATCTGGAGCGACGCCCTCCAGGACTGGATGGAGTCGCGCTTTCACGCGGCGCGCTCCGTCTTCGAGGACCTGGTGGAGTACGCCGCGGCGCGAAACGTGAAGCTCGCCATCGAGCCCGTCAAGAGCTGGGAGACGCCGCCACCCAACATGGTCTCGGAGGCACTGGAGTTCCTCGAGGGCCTTGAGCACCCGCAGGCTGGCGTGACGATCGACACCGCGCAAGTCGTGATGGAAAGCCAGGGCCCGTCGATCTTCAAGGAAAACGTCGCGAAAGCCGTCCGGCAGGATCGGCTCCACTACGTCCATATATCCGCGCCCGACCGGGGTGCGGTGAAAGACAGCTGGATCCCGTGGGACATCGTCCTGAACGAGGTCGAGCCGGTGTATCGCGGGCCGTACCTGATCGAGGTGTTCAACGCGATCCCGCCGTTCGTCAGCTCTATGCGAATGGCACGCCGGCGCTTCTGGCGGCCCGGCGAGGACGACCCGGTGCCCGATGTCGAAAGCGCCTACGACGTCGCGAGGGCCGCATTGGAGGAACTGCGAGAGCAGATCATCACTCCTTCCGCCGGAGTACCTCGGAAAGGTCCCGAATGCTAGCCCAGGTGTCAGATCCCATCATCATGGTCGTGAAGCAGGCGGGCGATGTCCGTATTCACACCTTCGTCTCGTCCTTCGAGTACGGCAATATCGCGAACGCCACGCATATCATCGAGACCAGGAACCAGCTGGTTCTCGTCGACGGGCAGTTTCTCGTTCCCTATGCAAGGGCGTTCAGGGACTACGCAGACAGTCTGGGCAAGCCGATCGAGAGGCTGTACCTTTCCCACCGGCACCCCGACCACTGGTTCGGTTTGGGGGCAGCGTTCAACGACATCGCGATCTACGCGCTGCCTGAGACCATGAGCTTCATCCAGGAGCACGGAGAAGCTTCGAGGAGTGACCACTGGAAACTCGGCGACCTCGCTCCGGACCAGATAGTCGTGCCCAAGCAAGCCGTCAGCCCCGGCACCGAGACGATCGACGGGGTCAGGTACATCTTCGACCGGGTGACAGAAACCGAAATCGACTTCCACCTGACCATCAGGCTTCCTGATCTCGGAGTCTATTTCGCTCAGGACTTGATCTACAGCGGCAACCATCTGTACCTGACGAATCATCTGGGCCACTGGATCCGGGTGCTCCAGGAAATGCTGCTGTCGGACTACGATCTGTTCATGCCGGGCCACGGACTGCCGGCCGACAAGAATGAGGTCGCTCGCAACATCGAGTACCTCTCGGCGGCCAGGCAGGCGATCGGCAACGGGTTGGCAGGCGACGCCTTCAAGGATTTCATGCTCCAGCGGTATCCCGAACGCAAGTGCCCGGGGATATTCGACATCTACATGCCCCGGCTGTTCGGCGGCGCGAGCGACTACTGACCGCGGAGGTATTCAGACCGTGAACGAGACCTGCACCGTAGGACAGTATCTGGTGGACCGGCTTCGCCAACTGGGCCTGGAGCATCTGTTCTCCATTGCGGGCGACTACTCGATAGACTGGTTGAACCGCTATGTCACGCCGAGCAGCATTGAAATCGTAGAAGAAGTCAACGAGGTCAATGCCGGCTATGCGGCGGACGGATACGCGAGGCTGAAGGGAATCGGTGCCCTCTGTGTCACCTACTCCGCGGGTGCACTGTGTGCCGTGAACGCTGTCGCCGGCGCTTACGTCGAGAAGGTGCCGCTCGTGCTGATCAACGGCACACCGAGCATCAAGAAGACCATCACCTTCGAGCAGACCGGCTTCAGCGCGCATCACTTCATCAGCGGACGCGAAACGGATATGCAGTCGTTCGAGCATATTACGGCCGCCACCGTACGCGTCGACAACCCGGATCTTGCGCCGACGCTGATAGATTATGCACTCACCCAGTGCATAACCGAACGGCGCCCGATCTATATCGAGCTTCTCCAGGACATGGTCGACTTGGAATGCGAGCCGCCGAGGGGTGTTCTGAAGCCGGCCAGGACCTTGTCCGACAAGACCAGCCTGGAACAGTCGGTCGCGCAGATCTGCGCAAAGCTTGAAAGCGCCGAGAACCCGCTCATCTGGGTCGGCGTGGAGATCGACCGGCTCGGTCTGCAGGACAAGGCCATGAGCCTGATCCAGCAACTGGACGTCCCGTTCGTCACGGAACTCCTCAGTAAGTCCGTCCTGCCCGAGGACGATGCGCTGTTCGTCGGCGTACTCGACGGGCAGGCATCAGCGACAGCCGTTACGGATCTGGCCAGGACGGCTGATTTCGTGCTGGCCCTCGGCGTGTGGCTGACGGACATCAACTCGTTGGGCTGGGACCCGGACTACGACAAGACCGCATTTGCGTCGTTCGACGCGGTCAAGTTCGGAACCTACTTCGGCGGACAGGTCGCGCTGGAGCATCTGATAGACGGCATACTGGCGGAAAAACTCACGCCCAAAGTGCGGAAAATGCCGGAGAAGCCGGCCCGTACCGCGCCGGTCGTGGGCCCGTCCGATGTGATCACGTACCAGGGCTTCTACAACTTCATCCAGCAGTACATCGACAGGGACACTATCGTCGGTGCCGATGCGAGCATGAACTACTTCGGGAGCCTGCTGCTCGATGTGCCAGGACCGGGCGGGTTCGTCGTTCAGTCGTCGTACTCATCGATTGGCTATAGCGGGCCGGCTGCGACAGGTATCTGCCTGGCGAAGCGGCCCGACCAAAGGGTGATGGTCTTCACCGGTGACGGCGGCTTCCAGATGACCGCCCAATGCCTCTCGACGCAGACTCGCTTCAAGCTCAATCCGATCATCTTCATCATCGACAACGGCGTCTACGCCGTGGAGCAGTGGCTCGCCGATTCGTCGGTTTTCCATGCCGACAAGCCGTTCTACAGGCCGTGCATTCTGCACCGGTGGAATTACAGCCGCCTGTCGGAGGTCTTCGGTTGTCGGGGGTGGGAAGTCGGCACGTACAGAGAGCTGAGGGATGCCGTGACGAGTGCTCTGAAGAACTCGAACGGCCCATCCGTCATCCAGGTCCGAGTTCCGGACAAATCGATTCCAGACAACGCAAAGTGGAAAGCCCAGTAGCGCGAGCGACGTGAGGAGAGAGTGATGCCGACGAAGATCACTGCAATCTACGAGAACCCGAAGTCCCCCGAGGCCTTCGAGGCCGGTCACAACGAGCAGATCGATCTGGCGCAGAAGATCCCCGGAGTCCAGCGGATCGAGAGCGCGAAGGTCTGGCCGAAGGAGGACGGCAGCGCGACGCCGGCTTATCGCGTACTCGACATGTACTTCGCCGACTACGACGCGGCCAGCAGGGCCGTGACGACCGAAGAGGCATCGGCGTTCGTCGCCAAGGCTTTCGAGCTGGCGACTGGTGGTGTGCGGCTCCTCTTCACAGATGTCGAGGAGTTCTGACCTCGATTCTCCCGAGCCGTGATGCCCTCGCAGTGAGCGGCTGGCTGCCCGATGTATCCCGTGTCGTGGCGGGGCGGGCCGTCGCGTGACGCTGCGGGGGCGTCGGGTTCCACGGGCCCGAGTTCGTCACCCGCTACACCCGCGCCCTGGACACCCTCACGAGCCTGGGCCGATGCCGCGCAGGCCGGCGGGAGCCCGCTCTCGGACAGCCGCAGCATCGCCGGCCCCAAGCCGTCCTCGCCGTCGACGAACAGCTGCATGCGCTCGGCGGCGAGGGTGTGCTGCGCCGCCCGTGTGCGGTTCGACGGCGTGCCGGTGGCACACGTGTCGGCGGACGCGTTCTGCCACTCGATGGTCCGCGGCCTCTTACACTGTCGCTCCCCGTCAGCCGGGCTTGAGGAGGCCGTTGTCGACCACGGCGCGGCCGAAAGGGCTTGCGAGTTCCGCGAGACGCTCACAGCCGGCGTCACCCAGGGCGGCGTAGGCCGGAAGGGCCAGGCGGTCGGTGCGGTCCTCGATGTGCCGGCGCAGGAGTGTCCCTTCCGAGCTGAGGGAGTCGCCGTCGAGAAGGCCTCGCTCGCGCAAACGCTCCTGGGTGCCGGCCCACTTCTCCTCGGGCCAGGCGCGGCTCGCCTTGAGGAAGTCGACGGGAAGTTCACCGGTGGCGGCGTGCAGAACCAGGGCCTCCAAGCCCCCGACGCCCTCGCTCACCAGGCACGCGACATGGCCGTCTCCTCGGAACTCCCGGAGCAGCGTCTGGGCGTGCCACAGTTGCAGTACCGGCTCCTGCGGCCAAGGCAGTGCGGCGTGTGCGGCGAACAGGGGGCGGCCCTCCGCGTGTTCGCAGGCCGCCTCGGCCGCCCGGCGGGTCAGCGTCAGGACCTCCGCCAAGTGGGGCAGCTCGTGGATTCCCGCCCGTCGCAGGGCTTCGCCCGCCGCGGCGTACCGCGCGTCCAGCACCTGCTGAGGCGTCGTCGCGTCCCAGGCGCCGTCGACCGCCTCGCGTACCAGATCGGGGTTGAAGTTGTAGAAGGTCGAGATGATCAGCTCGGCGGATGCCCGGCCGAACGCGGCGCTCCGGGAGGTGAAGTATCCGGCGCGTCCGCTCAGTCCCAGGTCCGCGTACCGACGTCTTGCCTCGGGGGCGAAGTAGATCATGCCGTGTACCGGCTCCAGTCGGCGCCAGGCCGCACGCGCTGTCTTCATGGGTCACCTCTTCGGAGAGTCGATGAGCGGGGTACGCGTCGCGGTCCCGTACCCGCTGTGTGTTCGCAGGTGTTCGAGCAGCAGGCGGCTCAGTGTCTCGGGCGCCTCTTCGGGCACCCAGTGGCTGACGCCCTGAAGGGTTTCGAACCGGTACGGCCCGTTGGTCCACTGCCTGGACCCCTGCGCGGCCGCCGGGCCGAACGCGCTGTCCTCCGTGCTCCAGACGTACAGCGTGGGCACCTCGATGACGCCGATCTCGCCGCCGGGGCGCCCGGCTCGGTACCAGTTCAGCGCCGCGGTGAGAGCGCCCGGCTGGGACAGGTGCCGTACGTAGGCTTCGGCACTGTCCTGGGGAACCTTCCCGGCGTACAACTCGCGAAGCTCTTGGGCGTCGCGGGCGAGCATGCGTTCCTCGGTCGCGGGTGTGTCACGCCAGTCGATCATGTAGTGGGAGCGCTCGCGCTGATCCTGGTCGGTGCGCAGAGCGGTGGCCAGAGCGCCGGGGTGAGGGGTCGACACCACGGTCAGGGTGCGTACCCGTCCGGGGTGGGCGTGAGCGGTCCACCAGGCCACCGCGCCTCCCCAGTCATGGCCGACCAGGTCGAACGCCGCCCAGCCCAGTTCTTCGGTGATCGCGACCACGTCGTCGACGAGGAGGTCCATGCGGTAGTCCTCGGGCCGTTGGGGGCGGGCGCCCGGGGAGTACCCACGCTGGTCGGGCGCCACCACCCGGTAGCCGTACGCGGCCAGCGCCGCGATCTGCCGTTGCCACACCAGCCCCGTCTGCGGAAAACCGTGCAGCAGCAGCACCGGGCGGCCCTCGGGCGGACCCGCCACGATCGCGTCGAACACCCCCGCGATGGTGGAGATGCTCAGCTCCGTCACCCTCCGCCTCCTCGTACCGACTGGTCGGTAGCCTCCAGGTGAAGGTGCGGGCTGTCAAGTGCGGCGGGCGCGTGACGATGCACGCTCCACTGGCGACGCCGCGCGTCGAAGCCCGCCGGGCCGTCGTCCTCCGCGAGGAACCTGGCGAGCCGCCGGTAGTCCCAGGTGCCCGCCGCCTGGTGCTGTCCGGACCAGGGACGATGCCCTGGCGCCGGGGGACCGCCCCGCCCCGTCGTCGGAAGCCGGAGCGCTCAGACGGCGTTCAAACCTCCGTCGACCACCAGGCTCTGCCCGGTGATGCAGGAAGCGTGGTCGGAGAGCAGGAAGGTGACGGCTTCGGCCACCTCCCAGGCGGTGCCCTGGCGCCCGAGCGGTAGGCGGGGGAGTCGGTGGCGGCGCGCAGCGCGCGCTCCCACTGCTGCGGTGAGGCGTCCGCCAGGCCCGCGCCGAGGTCGATGCCGACGTTGACCACGACCGCGTCGAGGGCGCCGAATTCACGAAGGCCTCGGCGGCCATGGCCGAGGTCTGGCCAGGATGCGTGGTGTCACCGGCCACGGAATGGCCACGGACGCCCTCCTCCCTCTGGCGCGGCGGTCGTCGCCGCGCCGGAGGGAGACACATCGGCGCAGGCCACGGAGGCGCCCTCGCGGGCGGCGAGCACGGCTACCGTCGGATCGTCGCCGGGGCGGGTGCCCGTGCGGATGACCAGTACGTTCCGGCCGGTCAGGAGGCCGACCGGGCGGGAACGGCCGAGCCGCGCTGCTCACCGTGTCGGACGCGTGTCGGACGGGGCTGTCGTCGGAGTCGTAGAGAAGAAGCCGGAGACCGGTGACCCGGAGGTGACGGCGAGGCTCGGCCCGCCGGCGGACCTGGCCGCTGTGCACCGGTCCTTCCGTGCCGCCGGCAGGCTGCTGGAAGCCGCCCGTGCGTACGGGTATGCGCGGTGCGTACGACCTGAGCGACCTGTCCTGGCGCCTGGCTGAGCGCCCAGCCCGGACGCTCCGGACACCGCGGTGGAACTCAGCTGGGCCCTGGCGGCGCGCGAGCTGGGGACACCTCCGTGAGGCTGCTTACATGGCATCAGCAGGCCAGCGTGCATGGGTAGCGCCGAGCGACCGGGTACAAGGTGGTGTCCAGCGGTGGAGAAGCGGATGAAGGAGTTCAGCGAAAGCCACGACGATCCGTTCGCCCCGCACCTCGCCGCCTTGGCGGTGCTCGACGACCGGGGAGCCGTGGTCGGATGGAACCGGCGGGCCGAGGAACTGCTCGGCCATCCGGCGGCAGCCGTGATCGGTCGTCCGGCATCCGAGGTCCTGGTCGATCCGTGCGACCTGCCGGCTGTCAGGGAGGCCACGGCGAGCTGCCGGAGAGCCGGCGGCTGGTTCGGGGCGCTGAACGTGCGGCACCGCGACGGTCAGCTTGTGGAGATGGGGCTCAGGGCCCAGCCGCTCGCCCGCGACGACCGGATTCGCGAGTGGCTCCTCGCCGGGGCGCCCACGGCTGATGTCCTGGAGTGGCAAAGGGACCGCGCGGTGCTCGACGGGTTGTACCGCCGGTGTCCCATCGGCCTGGTCGTCCACGGCCCCGACCTGAGGCTTCTCAGGGTCAACCGGGCCATCGAACGCTTCACCGGCGTCCCGGCAGCGGAGTTTCGGGGGCTGAACACCGGCTGCTTCCTCCTCCCCGACGACGCACGCATGGCCGTGGACCGTGTGCGTCAGGTGATGGTGACCGGAAAGCCGATGGTCTATTCCGAGCAGTTCGTTCGCCTGGAGTGGGATCCGGCACGAGAGCGGGTCGCCATGGTCTCGTCCTTCCCCATGGAAGATCCCTCCGGCCGCATCCTGGGGGTGGCCGAGATGATCGAGGACATCACCGAACGCCATCAGGCCCAGCGCCGGCTCGCCCTCCTCGACCAGGCCGGCAGCCGTATCGGAACGACCCTCGACGTGGCAGAGACCGCTCGGGAACTCGCCGAGGTGATGGTCCCTCACCTCGCCGACCATGCGTCGGTGGACCTGCTGCAGCCGGTGACGCGCGGCGAGGAACCGGCGCAGGCCCTGGCAGGACCCGTGGTACGTGTGGGGGCCTACGGCGTCGGTGCCCAGCAAACCGGCCCGCCCCACCCCCATGGCGAGCCGGTGGAGTTCGCGCCCGGCACGCCATGGGCCAGATGCCTGGCCGAAGGGCGGCCCGTCCTGGAACCGGTTCTCCCGCCCGACTGGTTCTCGCCGGACGGCCGCCAGGGGACCCGCACTCCGGACCTGGGCGCCCACTCGCTGATCGTGGTACCCGTTGCCGCGCGTGGCCTCGTGCTGGGCGTGATGACCTTGTGGCGTTCGCGTCGCCCGGATCCGTTCGAGGCGGACGATCTCACTCTCGCCCAGGAACTCGCCTCGCGCGCCGCCGTGTCCATCGACAACGCCAGGCGCTTCACCCAGCAGCAACAGACCGCGTTCACCTTGCAGAGCAGCCTTCTGCCCCGGGCGGTTCCGGACCAGTCGGCCGTCGAGGTGGCCCTGCGGTATCTGCCGGCCAGCGCGGCTCCGGGCCTGGGCGGCGACTGGTTCGACGTCATTCCGCTGTCCGGGGCGCGGGTCGCCCTCGTCGTCGGTGATGTGGTGGGACGCGGCATCCACGCAGCCGCCACCATGGGCCGGCTGCGTACCGCCGTACACACGCTCGCCAGCCTCGACCTGGAACCGGACGAGGTACTCTCCCGTCTCGACGACCTCGTCAACCTCCTGGCGGCCGAACAGGAGGCGGCCGGCGAACGGCCCACGGGCGAGCAGGTCGTCGGTGCCACCTGCCTGTACGCCGTGTACGACCCGGTCACCGGGCGGTGCTCCGGGGCCCGGGCCGGCCACCCGCCGCCGGTGGTGACCGCTCCGGACGGACAGGCGGCTCCGCTCGACCTTCCTGCCGGCCCACCACTCGGCCTGGGCGGCCTGCCCTTCGAGGCCCGGGACGTCGAACTGGCCGAGGGCAGCCTGCTGTGCCTGTACACCAACGGACTCATCGGCGAACAGCACATCGATACCGACCTCGGCCTGGCCAAGCTGCGTGCGGCGCTCACCCGCCCTGCGGACGCGCTGGAACGGACGTGCCAAGCGGTGGTCGACTCACTCGTGCCCGCGCGCCCCACGGACGACGTCGCCTTGCTGATCGCCCGCACCCGCATGCTGCCACCGGACGATGTCGCCTCCTGGAGTCTTCCCCCGGAGCCTGCCAGCGCCGCCCGGGCCAGGGCACTGACCTCGGCCAAGCTGAGTGAATGGGGTCTGGAACACCTGGCGTTCACGACGGAGTTGATCGCCAGCGAGCTGGTCACCAACGTCTACCGCTACGCCAGTGGCCCTGCGACCCTGCGGCTGATCCGTGAACGGTGTCTGGTGTGCGAGGTCGGCGACTCCAGCCACACCGCACCCCACCTGCGCCGCGCCCGTACCACCGACGAAGGCGGGCGCGGCCTGTTCCTGGTGGCCCAGATGGCCGAGCGCTGGGGCACCCGCTACACCCGCGAGGGCAAGACCGTGTGGACCGAACAATCACTGACCGGCACGCTCGCTTGACCGTCTCAGGCCGCCGTGTGCCCTGAACGACCCTGGAGAAGACCGTCAGCAGCAGCGCGCAGCCCGCCCCGCCGTAGCGGGTGGCGAGCAGGGTGAGGAACGCTTCGGGCCGCGCGCCATACCGACTGGTTGGGATGACTGTCGGCCTGCTGAGGGTCACGTTTCAGGGATGACGCGGTTCCGCCGGGCGGGGATCGGCCGACGGCGGCGGATCAACGGGCGGGGTCGAGGAGGATCTTGCGGACACCGGCGGCGCGGCTGTTGAACAGTTCGTACGCGGCGGGGCCGTCGGAGAGGGCGAAGTGGTGGGAGACCACGGCCTCCGGCGTGATCCGGCCGGCCTGGGCGAGGGGGATCAGGGCGGGCAGCTCGTAATGGATCGAGCAGAGCCCGATGGCGAACTCCAGCTCCTTGATCTGGGCCAGTCCCATGTGCAAGGGGAAGGCCTTGCTCTGGCTGACGCCGATGACACTGACCCGTCCAGCCTGCCGGACGGCTTTGAGGGCCAGCCCGATGGTGGCGTCCGAGCCCACGGCCTCCACCACGGCGTCCGGACCGCGCCCCGCCGTCATCTCCCGTACGGCCGTTCGCGCGTCCTCGCCCTCGACGGGCTCGACGCCCAGGGTCTGGGCGAAGGCCCGGCGCTCCGCGACCAGGTCCACGCCCAGCACACGGGCCGCACCCATCATGAAGGCGGACTGCGCGGCCATGAGGCCGACCGGGCCCAGGCCGATGACAAGAACCGTTTCGCCGGGCTGAATGCGGGCCCGGCGGCAGCCGTACCAGGCTGTTGGGGCATTGTCCGTCAGGACGATGGCCGCCTCGTCCGAGATGCCTTCGGGCAGGTGCACCAGGTTGACATCGGCATGGGGCACGGCCAGGAACTGGGCCTGACTTCCCGGAAGGCGCGGGCTCACTCCGTAACAGAGGTCCGTCGGCGCATGGGCTCGCTCGCACCTGGCGGTGAGTCCCTTCGCGCAGGTTCCGCACAGTGTGCAGCCGACCGAGGCGGGAACCAGGACGCGGTCGCCCGGATTGAAGCGGGTGACCCGGTCGCCGGTGTCGACGACCACGCCGACGCATTCGTGTCCCGGCGTGTAGCCGGTCTCCGGGGTGAACCCGTGGCCGCCGTAGATGTGCAGGTCGCTGCCGCAGATGCCGGCCGTGGTGACCTGGATGACCGCGTCGGTGGAGCTGGTGACGGCCGGGTCGGGGACATCCTCGAAGCGGATGTCGTGGGGGCCGTGGTAGGTCAGTGCCTTCACTGGATTGACTCCCGCGGCGCGCCAAGGCGCCTTCATCAGTCATTAATGCACGTGTATTACTTTGGCGCGGCGACGCTAGCATGGCCATCCGTGACAGCACATGAGACGCAGGCCACGCCGCCCCGGAGCCGGAAGGCGGGTGAGACGCGCGCCGCCCTCATCCAGGCCGCCGAGCAGCTGTTCGCGGCGAAGGGCGTCGACGGTGCGTCGCTCAACGAGATCAAGCGGGCCGCGGGCCAGCGCAATGCGATGGCCCTGCAGTACCACTTCGGTGACCGTGCGGGTCTGCTGCGTGCCGTACTCGACAAGCACCTTCCCGCGGTGGACGCCCGCCGGGAGGTACTGCTGCAGCAGTACGAGGACGGCGGCGCCGTGGATCTCCGGTCCCTCGCCGCCGCACTGGTGCTGCCGGCCGCCGCGAAACTCGCCGACCCCGACGGCGGCCGCGAGTTCCTGCAGATCGTGGCCGAACTGCTCAACCGCCCCGAACCCCTGGTCGAGGCCGTCGTGACGGAGGGGTCGAGCATCTATCCCTGGCGGCGCCTGGTGGAGCCGCTGCTGGCCCCCGAGTCGACCGCGGTGTTCCATACCCGCTTCACCGCCATGCGGTTCTGCCACGCCGAACTCGCCGCCCGGGCCGCCGGACGCCCTCGCAGGGACGACCGGTTGTTCACCAGCCGTCTGGTCGACCTGGTCACCGCGTTGCTGGCCGCGCCGGTGTCCGCGCAGACCGCCCGACTGCTCCAGGAGCGAGACCGCAAGGGCGGGTTCGAGCGGAAGGGTTCGACGCGCTGACCGGTCCGGCCTTGCGGCTGAGCCGGACAGTGCCGGGGTACGGCGCGTGGTGAACATCACACGCCTCGACATACCTACTGGTCGGTACCCTGCAGCGAGGCCCTGAACGACAGGAGGCGCGATGTCCGTGACCAACCGACAGATCCGTCTGGCGGCCCGCCCCGTGGGCGAAGTGAAGCCCGAGGACTGGGAGCACTGCTCCGGGCCTGTCGAAGAGCCGGGCCCCGGCCTTTTCGCCGGCCGGACGCGCGTCATCTCCCTGGACCCGGCCATGCGGGGCTGGCTGGACGACCGCCCTTCCTATCTGCCACCGGTGGGCATCGGCGAGGTGATGCGCGCCGGATCGGTCGTCGAGGTCACCGCGTCCCATCACCCCGACTTCCAGCCGGGTGATCACGTGGTCGGTGTGTTCGGCGTCCAGGAATACGTGGTCTCCGACGGCAGGGGTGCCATGAAGATCGACACCTCCCTCGCCCCGCCCTCGACCTACCTGGGCGCGCTGGGCATGCCCGGCATGACCGCCTACTTCGGCCTGCTGGACGTCGGGGCCCTGAAGGACGGTGAGACCGTCGTGGTGTCCGGGGCGGCCGGTGCGGTCGGCACCATCGCGGGACAGATCGCGAAGGCCAGGGGATGCCGGGTCGTGGGCATCGCCGGAGGGCCGGAGAAGTGCGCGCTGCTCACCGACGAACTGGGATTCGACGCGGCGATCGACTACCGCGCCGAAGACGTCAGGAAGGCGCTGCGCAACCTGGCCCCCGACGGCATCGACGTCTACTTCGACAACGTGGGAGGGGACATACTCGACGCCGCCCTGACCCGGCTGGCGATGCACGCGCGCGTCGTGATCTGCGGTGCGATCAGCCAGTACAACAACGCCACGCCGGTCAAGGGCCCCTCCAACTACCTTTCGCTGCTGGTGCGCCGAGCCCGCATGGAGGGCTTCGTCGTCTTCGACTATGCAGAGCGCTACGCAGCGGCAGGCCGGGACATCTCCGCCTGGATCGGCGCCGGCCGCATCAAGGTCAAGGAACACGTGGTGCGTGGGAGTGTGGACGACTTCCCCGAGACGTTGCAGATGCTCTTCCGCGGGCAGAACGTCGGCAAGCTCGTCCTGGAGCTGACGTGACCGCCGTCGCGAGTGGGGCCGCCGCCCCGCGTCCTACGGAGAGTGGCGTGTCCTGGTCTCAGGATGCGGCCTCCCGGCCTCTCAAGCATCGGCGACCACACCGTCGGTACGTGCGGTTCGGTGCCGGTGCTGGTCCGGTGCCGACCTTCACGCTGTAGGTGCCGACCTTCACGCCATGGATGAGGAAAGACCGCGGAATATAGCCCCGATCGAGGCCCGGCCGCGATGAGGCCGGTCGTGCGTCAGGGCACCGGCCAGGGCTCTTCTCCTCCGCCCGCCGTCACGGACGTCGGGGGGAGCCGATCTCGCGGAGGATCCCGAAGGCCCGCAGCAGGGGCGCCGTGCCCGTGTCCGTGATGCCGGACGCCCGGCGCGCCCGGCGTGTCCTCAGCACGGCACGCACTGCGGAGAGGGCCGCGCAGGCGATCACGGCAGCCTTGAGGTCGGCGTCGGGCGTGTCCGGGGGCAGCCTGCGGTGCACCAGCGCGGTCAACCGCTCCTCGAAGTCGGAGAACGCCTGCACGAGGCGTGCCGTGATGACGTTCTCCATGTCCTCGAGCGGATGGCCGAGGGCGGTCAGGGTGGAGGCCGAGAACGGTTCGGCCGCCGCCAGCAGGGCGTTGCACACCGCGTCCAGGGGCTGCTCGTCGGCCGGACGCCGCGACAGTGCGTTCTCGACATAGGCGAAGATCTCGACGCCGTCGGGCAGCAGCAGGGCTTCCTTGCTGTCGAAATAGCGGAAGAAGGTCCGCACGGAGACGTTCGCGTATGCGGCGATGTCCGCGACGGTGGTGGCCTCGAAGCCGCGCTCCTTGAACAGGCGCGCGGCCCCTTCCAGCAGCAGGCGCCGCGTCTCCTCCTTCTTGCGTTCGCGCAGTCCAGCGGGGGCGATCTCACTCGGCATGTGCCGAAGCCTGTGCCATGGTGTCGCGACTGTCAATTGGCAGGCATGTCACGCGGAGCGCGGTGCCCACAAGTGCAAACTGGCACGGATGCCAATTGTCATTCGTGTCACTACCTCTCTAGAGTAAGTGTCACTCGTGACACTTTTTCTGGGAGGCCACGGTGCCCCGACCCACGCAGCACCTCGTGGAGCAGGCCGAAGCGCACGCCGACGCGCGACCTTCGGCGGATCCCGCCGCGACGCGCGGCGGACTCGGCCGCCTCGGCGGCTTCTGCGCCCGGCATCCGGCGACGGTCATCGCCGCCTGGCTGCTCGTCCTCGTGGCAGCCCTGGCCGGGCGGCACATCGCCGCACCCGCCTTCAGCGACGAGGTCAGCCTGCCCGGCACCGCCTCCCACACCGGCGCCGACCTCCTCGCCACCTCCATGCCCCAAGCGGGCCGGCCCAGCGGCAAGGTGGTCTTCCACATCGACTCCGGCACCGTGGCCGAGCGGCAGTCGGCACTCGACCACACGCTGGCCGACCTGCGCGACCTCCCGCACGTCACCGCCGCCTCCACGCTCGTGACCAGCGCCGACGGGCGCACCGCATACACCACCGTCTCCTTCGACGAGCAGCTGAAGAATCTCGGCCACGACTACACCGCGCGACTCGACACGGCGACGGAGCCCGCCAGGGCGGCCGGGCTCGGCGTGGCCTACGGCGGCGACCTCGAACAGGTGGTCAGGGAACCCGCCGACGACAAGCTGAGCGAAGGCGTGGGCGTCGCCACCGCCCTCGTCATCCTGCTGCTGGCCTTCGGCAGTGTCCTCGCCGCGCTGCTGCCTCTGGTCACCGCGCTGATCAGCGTCGGAGCCGGCCTCGGCATCGTGGGCATCGTCGCCGCCACCGTGTCCTTCGCGACGTCCGCCACGACCCTCGCCGGCATGATCGGCCTGGGCGTGGGCATCGACTACGCCCTGTTCCTGACCACGCGCTTCCGCCAGGACCTCATCGACGGTCGCGATCCGGTCGAGGCCGCGGCCCGCACGGCGCACACCAGCGGACGCGCCGTCCTCATCGCCGCCCTGACGGTCGCCGTCGCCATGCTCAGCCTGTATGCCTGCGGGCTGAGCTTCATCGGCAAGATCGGCCTGGCGGCCACCCTGGCCGTCGTCGTCACCGCCGGTGCCGCCCTCACTCTGGTTCCGGCGGCCCTGGGTCTGGTCGGCAGGCGCATCGACCGGCTCCGGCTGCGCCGCCTCGTCGCCGAGAGCGCAGGGGCGCACGACGGCTGGCACCGCTACGCCGGACTCGTCTCGCGGCGCCCCTGGACCTTCCTGGCCATCGGCCTCGCCGTCCTCGGCATATGCTCCGCCCCGCTGCTGTCCATGCGCCTCGGCCACGTCGACGCCGGTGCCGACCGGCCCGGCAGCAGTACCCGTACCGCCTACGACTGGATCGCGAACGCCGACGGGCAGGGCTTCGGAACCGGCGCGAACGGCCCGATCCTCACCGTCATCGACGTGAGCAGGACGAAGACCCCGGTCACCCGGATCTGCGACGACGTGACCGACGCTCTCCGGCACACCCATGGCATGGCTTCCTTCACCCCCGTCAAACCGAGCGCCGACGGGAAGGTCCTCGTCACCACGGTCACCCCGAACACCGGCCCGCAGGACGCCGCGACCGGCGCTCTCCTCGACACCCTCTCCGGGCAGACGCTGCCGAAGGCTCTCGACGGCACCGGCGCCCAGGCCTATCTCACCGGCAGCGTGGCCGGTCAGGCCGACTTCCGCGACACGGTCGGCGAGCGGCTGCCGATCGTCATCGGCATCGTCCTGGTCCTCGCCTTCCTGCTGCTCATGACGGTCTTCCGCAGCATCGTGATCCCCCTGAAGGCCGTCGTCCTCAATCTGTTCACCACAGCCGCGTCCTACGGCGTGCTCGTCGCGGTCTTCCAGTGGGGCTGGGGCGACTCGCTGCTCGGGCTGTCAGAGCCGGTGCCCATCGAGTCGTACGTCCCGATGATGATGTTCGCGATCGTCTTCGGGCTGTCCATGGACTACGAGATCTTCCTGCTGTCCCGGATCGCCGAGGCCTGGCAGCGCACCGGTGACAACCGGCTTGCCGTGGGCGAGGGGCTGTCCGCGACGGCGCGCGTCATCTCCGCCGCGGCGCTCATCATGACCGCGGTGTTCCTCTCCTTCACCGCCTCGCCGACCGTGGTCGTGAAGATGCTCGCTCTGGGACTGGCGATCAGCGTGATCGTCGACGCCACCGTGGTCCGCCTCGTCCTGGTGCCGTCCGCCATGTTCCTCATGGGCAAGGCGAACTGGTGGATCCCCCGCCGACTCGACCGGTTCCTCCCGAAGTTGTCTGCCTGACCGCCTCACCCGCCCGCCCGGCCCATCGTTTCGGAGTGAGTGACCACATGACCGGTAACCGCCGGAGCAGGATCCGTATCCTTGTCGCGATCACCGCGATACCGGCCGCCCTCGTGTGCGCGACCGATCTTCTCGTCGAGCACAGGGCCGAGGAGCGCATCGCCGCCCGGGCAGCGACCTGGCTGAAGCCGGACGGGCCGGTGCACGCCGACCTCACTACGCCGCTCGCGGGACTTCGGACCCTCGCCGGGGACGTCGGCGACATCGAGGTCAGCGCCAAGGGCGTACGCCGTCAGCACACCGTCATGAACGTGTCCGTCCGTCTGAAGGACGTCACCACGGGCGGCGACAGCGCCGGTGGCACCGGGACCGCCACCGTCGGATACGACCAGGTGACCCGGCGCCTGGGCGCGCTGGGCGCCGGCGGCCTGACAGCCGCCGGCGGTCAGGACGGAGCCCTGCTCCTGAGCGGGAGCGTCGGCCGCCTCGGGCTGCCGGTCACCGTGCGGGCCGAGCTGTCCGCGACCGCGGACACGCTCACCCTCACGCCCACGACCGTCAGCGTCCTCGGCCGCAACGTGGCGGTCGACGACCTCGCGGCTCGCCCCGGGGCCTCCGGGCTGCGGGACGAACTCGCGCCCCGGACCCTGGCCGTCACCGGCCTGCCCCGCGGCGTCGCGCTGACCTCGGCACACGCCACCGATCACGGCCTCGTCCTCGCCTTCTCGATCGCGCCCGGCCCGACACCGACTGCGGCCGGCGGAGCCGCTTGGCGACAGTGCTGGTCGTGTCCAGCACGAACGACAGCGCGCCGGGTACGAGCGAGGCGGGGGATACCGGCGGCCACTCGCGCTGACCGCCCTGCTGAGCCGCCCCCGGCTGCCTCGCGGGTATGCGGGTATACGGACCGCGAGGCAGCCAGGCGCACTGTCGGTGGATCAGCCTTGGGCGAGGAACGTCCTGGCCCTACCGGAGCGGCTGGCGCAGGACCGTTGCTCCGTAGCGGTCATCTTCCTGGACTTGACGACTACCGCATTGCTCTGGCCGTCCGTCCCGTTCGGGGCAGGCCCGGTGATGGCGTCGGGGACGAACCAGAAGTAGTGACCCCACTTCCGGTCGTCGTAATGGGTCTGCCATGTGCCGGAGACGGTCTGCATCACCTGCGCACGGGAGATCCAGCCGACTTCACCGGGCTTCACCGTCATGTTGACGGAGCTGGTCTCCGAGTGCGTGCTCGACCAGGTGTGGCTGTAGGTCGCCGTCACGCTGAGGTCGATGATGTCCGCTATCTTTCCGCCGACGGTCACGGATACGCCCGCCGAGTCCGTGGAACCGACTGTGTCGGACCAGGTCATCGACTGGGTGGCAGGCGAGGTGCTGCAGTTGTAGAGCGAGTCGGAGACCCGGTGGAAGTTTCCGAGATACGCCTGACCCAACTGCGGGTCGTTGAAGGTGCACTTCCCTTCACCCGAGTCGCAGTCGGCTATGAGTTGTGCCCGGGTGGGCTGGTCATCGGCCGAGGCCGGAACGGCTATCGCCGCGACCATGCCCAGGGCAGCCGCTGAGAGCGCCAGCGTCCGTCCGCTGCAGCGCATCCTGCGGTTGTTCGCCATACATGTGCCTTTCGCTGTGCATGAGGGGGGTCGGCGATCGCAGGAAGAGCGTCTGAAGTCACCGCGATCACCGCCTGTTGCGATCCAGGAGACGCAACAACTGACTTATCTACACCACCAGTTGATGGAATCCCAGCCGTGAGGGCCTTCTGCCTGTAGGTGATCGGCGGGACCCACGGGGGAGGGCATGGCCGCCCGATGAACCCCATTACGTTCCGAGGTTCGTCGGCTACTTTCGGTTCTCCCCGGTCGGGCCCTTGTTCGCATGCTGCGATAAGCTGTGACAAAAGTGTCTGTGCCCGCCGGTCCCTCGCGGCTCAGCCGCCCCGAACGGCGCGGCATGGCGGTCAACACTGCTCGGTCAGCGGGAAATCCAACAGTGCCAGGAGGGCAGTTGCCTTCCCGTGGGTCCGTTCTCCCGTAGGTCGGTTTTCATGGACCTGAACACCATCACCGAAGTAATCCGGCGACCGTCGGAGCGGCCAGGCATGGACTGGCACGAGGGCGATGCCTGGCTCGCAGGCGGAACATGGCTCTATTCCACGGAGCAGCCGGACCTGCGAAGGCTGATCGACCTGACGGCGTTGCCTTGGGAGCCCCTTGTTCCCACTGACGAGGGCCTGGAGATCAGCGCCACTTGCACCATTCGCGACCTGTACGCCTTCCCATGGCCGCAGAGCTGGACCGCCGGAATTCTCTTCCGGAAAAGCTGTGAGGCATTCCTGTCCTCGTTCAAGGTCTGGAACGCGGCGACCGTCGGCGGAAACATCTGCATGTCCTTGCCCGCCGGCCCGATGATCACGTTGACGGTCGCGTTGGAGGCGCAGTACGAACTATGGGCGCCCGATGGCTCCGTGCGTTTCGTCGACGCCCTCGATTTCGTCACGGGCGACCACCGCAACGTTCTCGCCCCCGGGGAGATCCTCCGACGCATCACCATTCCGGAGCACGCGCTGCGCAAACGCACCGCGCACCGTCGCTTCACGCTGACCCGGCTCGGCCGTTCGACGGTGTTCCTCGTCGGCACGCAACGGCTGGGAGTGAATGACCTGGTGCTCACCGTCACCGCCGGCACCACTCGGCCGGTCCGTATCGCCTTCGACTCCCTGCCCGATGTCCGAACCCTGAGGCAGAGCATCGACGCCGTGCCCGCCGACGTCTGGTTCGCCGATCCCAACGGAACCCCTGACCACCGTCGGCATCTGACACGGCACTTCGCCGAAGAGATCCGCCGCGAACTCACGGCTGGGGACTTGGCATGAGTTACCTCGTGAACGGCAACACATTCGACCGGGAACCAGCCCCCGGCCAGTGCCTGCGCACCTTCCTGCGCGAACTCGGCCACTTCGGCGTCAAGAAGGGGTGCGACGCGGGCGACTGCGGCGCCTGCACCGTGTGGCTGGACGGCACACCGATACACAGCTGCATCACCCCCGCGTTCCGCGCGGACGGCCGGGAGGTGACCACGATCGAGGGCCTTGGACGCCCCGGCGCCCCGCATCCCATGCAGCGGCAGTTCGAGGACGCTCCGGGGTTCCAGTGCGGTTTCTGCACCGCAGGGATGATCATGACGTCGGCGACCTTCACCGAGGACCAGAAGGCGGATCTGCCACGGGCGTTGAAGGGCAACCTCTGCCGCTGCACCGGATACCGGGCCATCGAGGACGCCGTGAAGGGCGTCAGCGCGGTGGAGACGGCAGCACCGGGCAAGGCCGTGGGGACGAGCGTCGGCGCTCCCGCGGGCCACGACGTGGTGACGGGTCACGCCGAGTTCACCATGGACACGCACATTGACGGCATGCTGCACCTCAAGGTGCTGCACTCACCCCACGCGCACGCCCGGATCCGCTCGATCGACAAGAGCGCCGCCCTCGCGGTGCCCGGCGTGCACCGGGTCTACACCTGGGAAGACGTACCCCGCAGACGCTTCACCACGGCGATCCACACCGATCACCTCGTCGACCCGGACGACACCTACATCCTCGACGACACGGTCCGCTTCGCCGGCCAGCGCGTCGCCGCGGTCCTGGCCGACACGGTCGGGGCGGCCGAGGAGGGCTGCCGGCGTCTCGCGGTCGAGTACGAGGTGCTGCCGGCGGTGTTCGACCCGGAGGCGGCGATGGCCGACGGCGCACCCCAGCTGCACGGTTCCGACGATCCGTTCGTCCGCGACCCCGTCCACAACATCCTGCTCGAAATCCACTCGCACATCGGCGACGTCGACACGGGATTCGCCGCGGCCGACGTGATCCACGAAGGCACCTACTTCTCACCGCGGGTGCAGCACGCGCATCTGGAGACCCACGGTTCCATCGCCTGGATGGAGGACGGCCGGCTCAACGTCCGCACCAGTTCGCAGTCACCGTCGATCGCGAAGGTCAAACTGGAGTACCTGTTCGCGCTGCGCCCGGACCGGGTCAGGGTGTTCTGCAAGCGCGTCGGCGGCGGATTCGGTGGCAAGCAGGAGGTGATCGCGGAGGACCTGGTCGCGCTCGCCACCCTGGACACCGGGCGGCCCACCTGTCTCGAATACACCCGTGAGGAGGAGTTCACCACGGCCTCGCCGCGACATCCGATGACCCTGACGGTCAAGCTGGGCGCGAAGGCCGACGGAACGCTCACCGCGTTCCAGGTGCGCAACGTGTCGAACACGGGCGCCTACGGCAACCACGGCGGCGAAACGGTGTACGCGGGCGGGGCCGCCGTCATGATCTACCGCTGCCCCAACAAGAAGTACGACGCGTACTCCGTCTACACGAACACCGTGCCGAGCGGGGCGCTGCGAGGTTACGGGATGACGCAGCCGGCCTTCGCCGTCGAGTCGGCGATGGACGAACTGGCCCGCGCCCTGCACATCGACCCGCTGGAACTGCGCCGACGCAACATCGTGCGGCCCGGTGAGCCCCTGGTCGCCCTGCACGACGGCCCCGACGACGTGATCTTCACGGAGGACGGACTCGCCACATGCATCGATCTGGTGGGCGACGCCCTGGCCCGTACGGCCGGCCGGCCGCCTCCCGGCCCTGAGTGGCTCGTCGGAACCGGCGTGGCGAGTTCCCTGCACGAGACCGCGCCCCCGACGGAACACATCTCCGAGGCCTGGGTCACGCTGGGCGACGATCTCATCTACGAACTGGCCGTCGGGACCCCCGAGTTCGGGGAGGGAACCTCCACGGCACATGTCCAGATCGCCGCCGACCAGCTGGGCACGACGCCGTCGCGGATCCGTCTGGTGCAGTCCGACACCGATCGCACGGGATTCGACACCGGTGCCTTCGCCAGCGCGGGCCTCTTCGTGGCGGGCAACGCGGTCCTGCGGGCGGCCAATGCCGTGCGCGACCGCATCCTGGAATTCGCAGCGGCGCACACCGGCGTCCATGTCGTGATGTGCGCGATGGACGACGACGGTGTCGTCTGCGGGGACCGGAGGATGTCGCTGGCCGAACTCGTCGCGCTCGCCCGGGCGCGTGGAATCCGTTTCACCGCCGCCCGCAAGGCATACGGCTCGCCCCGGAGCGTCACCTCCAACACGCAGGGGTTCCAGGTCGCCGTGCACCGCGTGACGGGTGAGATACGGATCCTGTACAGCGTGCAGGCGGCGGACGCCGGGGTGATCATCAACCCGGCGCAGGTCCGGGGACAGATCGAGGGCGGTGTCGCCCAGGGAATCGGCTTCGCGCTGACCGAGAATCATCACATCGACGACAGCGGCGTCATGGTCAACCCGAACTTCCGCAACTACCGCATCCCCACCTACGCCGACATCCCCCGTACCGAGGTCCTCCTCGTGGGCTCCGCGGATTCGGTGGGGCCCATGCGGGCCAAGGGGATGGCCGAGTGCTGTATCAACCCGGTGGCCCCCGCGCTCGCGAACGCGGTGCATGACGCCACGGGCGTCCGCTACCGTGCGCTGCCGCTGACTCCGGAACGCATGTACGGCCGACTCCCCGCGGAGCAGTCGGTGTCGGCAGGTTGAGCCACCATGAACACCGGACAGAACGGAGCCGCCGCGGCGACGGCGATCACCGGCCAGAAGGTGCTGCCAGGGGCGGAGCGCGAGTTCGAGTCGTGACAGGAGGACCTCAACGCCGCGGCCGCCTATTTGTGAGCAGCGGCACGCAGTCACTGGATCCACTTTGTCGCTGCTTTCTTGGCGTGTCTCACATTCCTCAACTCCCGTTGACTGGACGTGGGGTTAGCAGTTGATGAGGGTCGTGTCGCGGACGTACCGTCCCGCCGCGTGTCGGTGCACTTCTTCTCTGTCGAGGGTTGGCAGTCCTGGGGGCTCGATGGCGAGCCGTTGATCCCTGAGCAGATGCCGGTGCTGTTCGACGACGACTTCCTGTTCGAGGACGAGGGCGGTCCGCGGGCGACGCGGGCGGTGAATTCCTGGCTTCGTACGCTGCCGTCGAGCGGGGCGCCGTCGCCGAATTCGTGGCGGGCGTACGCGTTGGCGGCCCGGGATTGGCTTACGCATCTGCGTCGGCACCGTGTCGCGGTGTTCGGTACGCGGCAGGAGCTGGTGGCCGCGCTCGGTACGTACGCGGACCGTCGACTGTCGGGGCCGTTGGACAAGCGGCTGGAGTTTTCGTCATGGGAGTTGCAGGTCACGGCGCTGAGCCGCTTCTACGACTGGGCCGAGAGCGAGGGCCTGGCCAGGGCGGTGCCGTTCACGGTGGCCACCGGCAAGCGGATGGTGCAGGGCCGTCTGGTGGAGACCCGACACAACCGGGCCCGGCTGCGGCGGCCGAAGCCGCACGTGAAGGTGCAGTACCTGGGGTCGGATTTCGCCGATCTGTTCCGCTACGGCCTGGCCGGGCTGGGCCCGGATGGGCTGGAGGACGCGACGTTCCGCGGCCGGTTCCCGGGCCGGAACGCGGCGATGGGCGGCCTGGTGCTGGGCACCGGGATACGGAGCCGGGAGTTCACTCACCTGCTGGTCCATGAGGTTCCGCCGCTGCCCGCTGAGCCGACCGATGTGCCGATCCCGTGGGTGGTCCCTGAGCTGGCGGCCAAGGGGCGGAGGTTCCGCACGACGTGGATCGACTACTCCTCGCCGGCGGCGGTGCACTCCTGCATCGCCCTGGACAGGGAGATGTCGCAAGGGTCGTGGCGGCCGCGGAGACCGCTGGTGGTGGAGGAGGCGGACTTCTACGGCGGCCGGGTCAACGGCCGGCGCACCCGCTGGTCGGCGCTTCGGCCGGAGGAACGGCTGCGGCTGGTCGGCCCGGAGGGAGGCTCGCTGCTTCTGGCGAGGCAAACTCGCCCGCACACACACCGAGCTCACCCAGCTCAAGGAGCGACAACGGCTCCTCCTGTCCGTCTTGGCCGCCAAAGACGACGAGCTCCAGCGGCTCCGCCGCGAGCTGAGCACGTTGAGCTGCACATCCCTGGCTCCCGTCCCGAAACAGCAGGAGGACGCCTCCACGGGCGTCCTCCCCATGCACCGGACCTGAGAGGGTTCAGTGAAGATCCGACTGGACCTCGGTCAGTCGATGCCTTCGACGATGCGGAAGTCGCGCTCGACGCCGTCGGAGAGCGCGACCAGCGCCTCCTGGTAGGCCTCACTCTCGCGCGCCGCGACGGCCTGCTCGAAGCTGTCGAACTCGATCAGGACGGTGCGCTCGGCGATTCCGGCGTCGTGGGCGACGACCCGACCGCCGAGGGCGAGCCTCCGCCCGCCCCCGGCCTGA
>NZ_JBFAWH010000030.1:0-81227 GCF_040680235.1 Streptomyces sp. NPDC052101 | reverse complement strand
ATCGCCCCAACTACCCCTTGAGCAGCACCAACACACCTACACGCCAGTGACACACAAAGCCGAACATCCCAGTGACATCACGACCGAACCTCACAATCGCCTCGCTCGGCCAGCTACGGCCCACACGTCCCGGCCGGATCGTCGGCCATGCTCGCGATCTCCAGCTCGCGTCCGTCCTTGCTCTTCTGCGGCCGAGGAGCGGCCAGGCCCCGCGCGGCGCTGGCGCCGTCTCCTCTCCTGGGGAGCGGCGCTCGCGCCGTCATTCGCCTGGCCGCAGCTGTCGTCGCAGCCGGTTCAACGCTGCGCGTACGCGATCGGTCTCCGGCGACTCCGCCCCTACGGTGCGGAGCAGGTCGGGGTAGAGGGCGACCAGCACGTGGAAGGCCTCCGACAGCCGACCGGCCGAGTGCAGCAGCAGCCCGTGGCGGCGACGAGCGGTGAGGAGGAACGGGTCGGTCGGCGAGAAGGTCTCTCCCGCCGCCTTCAGCACGGCTTCGAACGCTTCCAGTGCCTGCGTCACCTCGCCCAACTTCATCAGGCAGTAGGCGATCTGTCCACGGAGCTTGAGCCCCTCCGCGCCGTCCTCCGCCCTCTGGGCGGCGAGCTCGGCCACGCGCTTCTGGTACAGCGCCAGTGCCCGCCCGTACTCCTCCTCCTCGAACAGCGCGTCCGCCTCCCGGAGACGGTCCGCGTCCAAGGCAGGGATCCCGCCACCCGCGGAGGGCGCAGTGAACCACGCGGAACCCGGATGTACGAGGGGGCTGAGCCCCTGCGGCCACCCTTCCGTCGCCCCCGCGTCGACCGACCGGTGCCCCTGCTTCGGAAGGAACGGGACGAGTCGTCCGAGGACCTCCTGAGCGGACGCGGGCCGGTCCTCCGGGCGCTTGGCGAGCAGGTCCCGTACCAGGCGGTCCAGCTCACGTCCAGCCTCCGGGCGCCGCTCCCACAACGGAGCGGGAGGCTCGTGCACATGGTGGTAGAGGAGGCTGGGGACGTTGTCCTGCGTGAACGGCGGCTGGCCTGTGAGGAGTTCGTACAGAACGCAGCCCAGCGCGTAGAGATCGCTGCGCGGTGTTACCTCGCCCGCCAGGGCCTGTTCGGGGGACATGTACCGGGGTGTGCCGACGGGACGGCCCGTCGGGGTCAGGGTGGTGTGGTCGCCGTCGAGCAGCGCAGCGATGCCGAAATCCAGCACCATCGGCAGACCGTCCTCCGTGACCATGATGTTGGCGGGCTTCAGATCGCGGTGAACGAGTGGCACGCTCCCGGTGTAGGTCAGCACCGAGCACAGGTGGACCCCCAGGCACGCCGTCCACGAGACGGGCAGGCGGCCGAAGGCGCCGCAGATGTCCTTGAGCGAGGAGCCGTACAGCCGCTGCATGACGATGTAGAGGCGCTCACCGCCCGTGGGATCGGGGACGACGTCGTAGACCTGCGGGACGCCCGGGTGGGCCAACCGCGCCATGATCTGGGCCTCGCGGCGGAAACGGGCGATCCTGATTCCGGACTCGGAGCGGGTGGAGCCCTCTCGGGGTTGGATGAGCTTGATGGCGACGTGTCGGCCCAGTTCGGGGTCGCGTCCCGCCCAGACCTGCCCCATCCCGCCCCTGCCGATGAGCTCTCCGAGTTCGTAGCGCCCCACGTGACGGAGCACGCCCGGCGCGCTCACTCGCCCGTGTCCCGGAGGGCCTTGGCATCCCAGAGCGCTTCGGCGAGGTCCGCGAGGCTGCCTTCGCCCGGGATGATCCAATACCGAGGACCTTGGACGGCGCTCCATGCCTCACGCCACTCGGCGCTCTGCCAGATGTGCCGGATCAGTCCGTTGACCGAGTACAGGCGTCCGTCGGCGGCCCAGCGCAGCGGATGCCGGGCGTCGTTGCTCCAAGTCGCGAGGTAACGACGGGGGTCCTCGTCGAGCCAGCGGCCGATGGCCCGTTCTTCAACGCGCCCCGGCTGGTACAGCACCTGCGTTCCGTCCGGGATCCGCCGGTGTTCGACGAGGAGCCGGGCCGAACTGGGCCTCCGCGGTTGTTGCGGCGGGGACGTGACCACGAGTTGCGGGGTCCGCTCCGCGTCCGTGAGGGTTCGTTCCGCCGTCTCCGCGAGCAGTCGGCACCGCCCAGCCTCCCGGAAGATCGTCGCCACGAACGAGTTGCTGCCGAAGAGGTCGTCCACCAGCGGAATCAGCACTGCCAGCACCTGGCGTACGCGGCCAGGCACGTCGCCCAGCGCGTGCTCCCACTCGGCGTCGGGATCGTCGATCCCTGCGGCTCCGCCGAGCCGGAATACCAGGTGGGCGACGAGCAGTCCTCCGCGCTCCGCGATGGCAGCCGCGCGCCCGGTCAGGCCGGGCTTCAGCTCGTGGAGGGCCTCTCGGACGGCACGGAGCAGGAGGACGGAGCGCCAGATCTGCAGGGCGCTCGGCCGGCGGCCGAACAGGCGGGTGTACGTCCCCTCCGGCGTCGCCTCCCACAGGTGCTCGGTTGAGGCATTGGCCAAGGCGCTGAGGGACGCGTCGGGGTGGCCGCAGGCGAGCGCCACGGCCGCCTCCTCGAGCGAGCAGCCCGCCGCGGGCGTGGGGACCAACTCGCCCCGTCTGAAGACGTACTCCTTGTCGAGGGTGGCCCGGAAGTCCTCGCGGATGAGGCTCTGGACCTCGTCGAGTGCGACGAAGTCGCGAGGTCCCATGGGATGTTGGGTATGGGTGGCGGCGACGACGGACCTGGCGAAGCTCTCGGGTGCGTTCGCTACGGAGATGAACCGCACCGGGACAGCGGCCAGCGAGACCTTCTCGGGATGCTTCTCGTACGCGTAGTAGACGGAGGCGACGGTCTGGGCGCCGTTCACGACGGCAGCCCCTTTGAGCCTCAGTCGCACTGGGGCGCCTACGACGGGGCGGGAGAAGAACTCGGTCTCGATGGAGTCGCACAGCACCGTGATGCCGTTGTGCAGGTACGAAAAGTTCTCGGGGGTAGTCCGCAGCGTCTCCACGAGACCGAGGTTGAGCGCTGTCACGCCGAGGTGACTCCGGAGGTTCCGGTCGAACAGACGGGCCCCGTGCTCCTGGTACCAGAGCGCGACCTCGTCGGCCCCGACCAGCCCACTGAACGTCCGGTGCGGGATGTCCTGCGTGTACCAGCTGCCGGGCAGGCTGGCGACAAGTTCGACGTTCTGGGGCAGGCCACCTCGGTGGGCGGCGGCGTGGAAGTCGGGGAGCGCCAGGACGTGGCACTCGACCGCGGCGCCGAAGTCCGCGGCGGCCTGCTCGATCACCTGGCGGGCCTGGTCTTTCGACGCCTGTTCGCCCATGACCGCTACGACGAGGTGCACCCGGCATTCCGGTGATTCGAGGATGTCGCGCACCCGATCGGCGTGCTGTCGCACCCGGCGGTTGAACCGGTCGAAGTCGCGGTTGTCCAGCTGCCGCAGACCGTGCAGCAGTTTCAGGGCGCCTTCCACACCGAAGCGTGCCTTGCCCTGCTCACTCCACTTGGCCTGGACGAGCCACAGTTCCGGCGCCGAGGGAGAGCAACCGATGGCGTCGATCCCCTGATCGTCCCGGCCGTCGGTGACCGACGCCGCGGCCTCCGCCGACGGGAAGCCGGCGAGCAGCTCGAGTGACATGGCGGCCAACGCGCGGGTGGTGAAGACCAGTTCGGTCTCACTAACGCTCCGCCCCTCCAGGTCTCCGAGGTCGATGAGGCCGTCGTACTCCCGCTTCAGGGCGTCCCGGATGATCCCGACCGCCTGGGCACGCGTCGCCTCCGCGTCCTCGCCCTCACTCATGAATGCCCCCCCCGCATCGTCCGATCACCCCATCGTACGTTCGCGGGAACCGGCCTCTAGGTCAGCGGGCGACGGCAGCGGAGAGTGCGTGGAGGCGCAGGGCCAGCTGGACCTCCAGGGCACGTGCGGGGCTGTCAGCCCGGGCCGAAAAGGCGGCCGATCCAACGGACCTCGACCAGCGTTCCCACCTAATCGGTGACCGCTAACATAAGCGGCGGTGCCGCGTGGTAAATCCCGTACGGTGCGGGGCCGTTGCGCCTGCTCAGGGCCGCTGACACCACAGGCGGTTGGTCGCGATCGCTACCCGAACAGCGCGCTGCAGGACCGGTCCAGATTCCACTCCGGATGCCCGTGCGCCTGGAGGTGCGGCGGATCACGAAGGTGGGGAGATGGCTGATCAGTCGTCGGACGCCGCGGGAATCTTCCTTCCTGCCAAGATGTCCAGCGATCCTCCGTTGAGCTCGGGGCTGATCCGTCCGAATCTGTCCTGGGCCGCCCGGCAGCTCGGGCTGACCCCGGTGACCGCCGAACGGACCTGGATGGATCTGACTGGCGTCTACGTCATCGCCCGCGAATATCTGGAAGAGGCGGAACGCGCCCGTGGCCGCACCTTGGACTGCGCGGCCTGGATGGACGTCCTGCTTGCCAAGTACTCGCGCGAGCAGTACCTATGCGCGTTGGCAGCGCTCAATCACGCGACCACCCGCGACGACCTGTTGCAGTCCTACCTCGAGCGTTTCCTCATACGGTTGGCGCCTGACGCCGGGCTCCGGCTTCAGGCAGCGCTGGCCGGCAGCGTCGACGGTCAGCGCCGCCGGTTCCTGGCCCGGCAGATCGTGCTCCGAGCTATGCGGGCGGTGATGCTCGCCGGTCGCACCGCGGGCGTCACAACCCCGGACGCGGAGATCTCCACCGCCCTGGCGCCACTCGACCTGGAGACGTGCGCGGTGCTGCTGATCCACCTCGTCGCCGACAGCCTGAGCAGCCGGCGTCCGCCAAACGAGCCGCTACTGGGCGGCATCGCGCAGTCTCTCGCGATGGAAATGATCGCGAACAATCTGTTCAACGAGGCGGAGGACCCTGGCGATCTCCTGGCACGCCACCGACTGCTGTGGACCCGCTACAGCGACAACATTCCCACGGCACGCAAGCATCCGCTGGAGATGCTCGAGGAGGCCACCGGCCTGACCCTGAACGACATCACCGCGCTCGGGTTCGCCTACAACTCGGGCATCATGACGCACATGCCCGATGCGCCCGTGGCCATGCAGGCGTTCACCGGCATCGGCATCGACCACGCGGTGGTAGAGCGGTTCCTCGGGCGCTTCGCCATCGAAGCGGACGATCTCGCCACGCAGCTGCGGGACTGCCCCCTGCCGTGGCAAATGCTGCCGATCCAGAACCGCCCACTGCTACGCCTGGGCGAACACATCGTCGTCCTGGACGAGCGCTACCTTCACGAGCGGGTGACCCAGGGCCTGTTCTGGCTGGTCCACGACCACGAGCGGGACCAGTACGGGGAGCGGGCCCGGCTTCACTGGACGCAGGCCTACGCCGAGATGGTCGAGCGGCGAGTCAAGGACCAACTGCGCCGCCTCGCTCCGCACGTGCTGGGTGGCGGGAGCAGCTTCTTTACTGAAGTGGACCTCGCTAGGGCGTTTCCCGGCTCCAAGTCCGCGGACGTCGGCCTCGACTTCGGTTCGAGCACCGTCCTGGTCGAGGTTGTCAGCGCCACGGTCGGCGTCGCCGCCCGGGAGCAGGGGGACATCGCCGCGTTCCGCAGGGACACGGAGAAGGTGGTGGTGAAGAAGGCGCGCCAGCTGTCGCAGTCTGCTCTTAACCTCCTCGCTGACCCCCAACCGGCAGGCTCGCCCCTGGGCAAGGTCTCGGCAAAAGAGGTGTTCCCGGTGGCGGTCCGAGGCGGGCACTACCCGGTCAACCCGATCACGCGGCGCTACCTGGAGGAGGAGTGGTTCACGACGGAGGGCTTGTTCGCGCACCCGAGAATCCGCAACCTTGCGCTGCTGGGCCTGGAAGAGCTGGAAGCCTGCGAGGCCCTGAACCGCCACCGGCATCTGACCCTGCCCCAGATCCTCGCCGACTGGCAGACCTCCCCCTACCGCGACGGCTCGCTGCGGAGCCATCTGGTCCTTACCTACGGTGGGCAAGAAATCGGCCGCCCCCAGGACATCGAGGACGCGCTCCACGAAACCACCACGATGATCGCGCAGCTCCTGGGCTTCAGCCCCACCGTTGACAACAGCCAGCCAGAAGGAAGCCAGGACGAGAGCGGTGAACTTGCCTGAACCGTCCTTCTTCCCGGTGCCAACCCGCGGGACGGCCGGAGCCACACTAAGCAGGAACCAGGACGGCCGGTGCGGCCCAGGCCCGGGGGCACGGCGGGGCGAGATGCGTAGAAGTGCACGATCCCGGCCCGAAGACCGCGTCGGCAGTAGCGCACGGCGCCAGCCATAACGAAGCCCGTCCACGCACGTAACAAGCTGAGCAAACGTCCCCCACACTCCCCCACCTCTAGATAATGGACACCAAGAACTGCGACAGCGTCTACTGGGCCGACGTGCGCGGCTCCATGCCCGACCTCGTCCAGGCCGTGGGCCGCGCGCTGCGCATGCACCCCGGCGAGGGCAAGGTCGCCTCGCTCGTGGTGCCGGTCCTGCTCGGGCCGGGCGAGATGGCGGACAACATGCTGACCTCGCGGGCCTTCGGCGGATTGGCGAAGCTGCTGGAGGCGCTCAGGGCACACGACGCCCGGGTGGTGGAGCAGTTGGCGCAGCAGCAAGCCCCCAGCGCCTACAAGCCCGTCCAGAGGGCCGCGCAGGGTCAGGAGAGCCGGGGCGAGGGGTACGGGTCCGGCGGGCCGTCGGCGTCCGCGCGGAAGCTGCTGAAGTTCTCCGTGCCGCGCGACCCGGCGCAGCTGGCCGCGTTCATCAACCTGCGGGTCCTCAACCCGGAGCACGAGCACTGGCGGCGCGGCGTAGAGGCGGCTGTCATCTACGCCCGCGAGCACGGCGACCTGAAGGTCCCGTTCACGTACCGCGTGCCCGGCGGCGACGACCAGGCGGTGGAGGCTGAGGGGTGGCCGGCCTCGCTGGCGAACTTCCCGCTGGGGCAGTGGATCGCCGACGCCCGAAGGTTCTACGCCCGCGGCGACATGGACACCGACCGCGTCGAACAGCTGGAGAAGCTCGGCATGGTCTGGTCGCACTACGACGTCGCCTGGGACGAGGGCCTGGCCGCCGCACGCGGCTGGGCCACCGAACACGGCCATCTCCTGGCCCCGCTGGACGCCACCCATCAGGGATACAAGGTCGGCACCTGGCTGAAGAACCAGCGAGCCGCCGCCCGCAAGGCTGCCGAGATCGAGCAGCGGCGTGCCGAGGGCCTGCCTGCGGGGCCGTCGGCCGGGGCACTGTCGGAGGAGCGGCGCGAGCAGCTGGAGGACATCGACCCCTCCTGGTGCCCCCTCTGGCCCGTGGAATGGCAGCGCGCCTTCCACCTAGTGCGCCTCCACCTGGAAGCCGGCGGCACGCTGCCGACCGCGCCGGGCGACGTCATGCACCAGGGCGAGGACCTCGGACGGTGGGTGCGGGTGCAGCGGCTAGGCTGGGACAAGCTGACCACCGTGCAGCAGTGGATGTGCGAACACATCCTCGCCATCCAGCCCGCCTGTGAGGACGAGAAGCCGCAGCGTCGTACGCAGGCCGACAAGTGGGCGTTGAACTACGAGGCCGCCCGGCAGTTCTACGAGCGCGAGGGGCACCTTCGGGTGCCGCGCAAGCACGTGGAGACGATCGCGGTCGGCGTCGATGGCGAGGGCCAGCAGGAACGGGAGCTCCGGCTCGGGGCATGGATCGGAAACCAACGCTCGCGAGCTGCGACGCTCTCGCCGGAACGGGTGGAGCAGCTGTCCGCCATCGGCATGCGCTGGACATAGCGCGCAAGTCACGCCGTAGTGCTCAGGCGTGAGGTAATCAGCGACAGGCCAATGGCCGCGGCGCTAGGGTTCGTTCACGGCGGCGCTCACGCCCCGAAGGCATGGCAGGAGCACGATGTCCATATCCTTCTCGGTCTCAACGATCACATTGACGGACGGCACCGTCATCAGTCCGCCCGCCAACGGCATGACTGTCTTCATCGGCCCGAATAACAGCGGCAAGTCCCTGCTCCTGCGGGAACTGTCTCCCCGGATCACCGCTCCGACCGATAGCGATTGGAAGTGGGTTTCCGAGGTCCAGTCGAGCGGGGCCGGCAGCGGCCATGAGTTTCTCGGCTGGGCCGCAGAACGCGGCCACAGGACCTGGGTCCCAGATGCGCAGGGTGCTGGACCGACGCTGCGCGGAGGTCAACAGGCGGACTACCAAGTGCCGGTGGCTAGCGCCGTACAGTGGTGGGAGCACGGGCTCTACCAGAGCCTTCGCAGCATGCTGGTCACGGAACAGTGGGCTAACGAGCGCTTGAACGTGATGGCGCAGACATCCCGCTGGGATCAAGCCATGCCTGCGTTCAACCCTGTGCAGTACCTGTACGAGGACCCGGATCTCCTCAAGGAGCTGTCCCGGTACACGCTGGAGGCCTTCGGGAAGGCACTCGCTGTGGACTGGACCAGTACCGAGCTGATGCTGCGGGTAGGAAGTACCGACATGCCTGACTGTGCGCCGCCCTCGTCCGAACTGGTCCGGGCCTACCGCAGGCTGCCGCAGCTCACAGAACAGGGCGACGGCTTCAAGGCGTTCGTGCAGATCCTGCTGCACACAGTGCTGCGGCCAGCACCGGTCATCTTGATCGACGAACCAGAAGCGTTCCTGCACCCGCCCCAGGCCCGTCTCCTGGGTCGGAAGCTCGCGCAGATGCCGGGGCAGACTCAAGTGTTCGTCGCCACGCACAGCGCCGACTTTCTGGCCGGCGTCCTGGACGCTCAAGACGCTCGCCCGCTCGCTCTGGTCCGGCTCGACCGGTCCTCGGGAAGCCCGCGCGCACGTGACCTGGACCCTGACGCCGTCGCCGAGCTACTGCGCGCGCCGCTGCTGCGCTACTCCAACATCTCTTCCGGCCTCTTCTACGACCGGGTCGTGCTCTGCGAAGCCGAAGGCGACTGCCAGTTCTACGCCGCGACCTTCGACACCACCCGCGATCACTCGGCGCCTCATGAGAACACGATCTTCCTCCACACCAACGGGAAGGCCCGCCTCGCCGATACTGCCCGACGGCTTCGCGCGTTCGGAATCCCGACAGCCGCCATCGCCGACTTCGACCTCCTGAACGACCACGGCACCGTCCGCAACGCCATGGGCGCACTCGGTGGCACCGTTCGCGACATGAGCGGCGACATCAAAACACTCAACGACTACGCCAACGCCGAACGCAGCATCCCCACCGTCGCCGGCTTCCGCAAGCAGGTGGAGTCGCTGCTGATCGGCCGTGGGGACAGACCGCTCACCGAGGCCATGATCAGCAATGTGAGTGATCTCCTCAAGGGGTCGTCCGGCTGGGGCGCCCTGAAGAAGAGCGGGCTCAACGCCCTCAACGGCGACGTGTACGCCGCCGCAGAGCGCCTGCTGAAGCACACCGCAGCGCACGGGCTCTTCCTCGTTCCGTGCGGCGAACTCGAACAGTGGGTACGCAGCGTTCCGTCCGGGAACAAGGCCCGGTGGCTCGCCGACGTATTCAACGGACCGGAACGCTGGTACCAGAAACCGACCACCGAACTACAGGACTTCTGCCAACAGATCCGCTGCTACCTCGACCTACCTCACCAGCCGTAGGCCCCCTCGCCCTCGGCGCACATCGCCACGCATGCGGGAGCGACCGGGATTACGGCTTCATCGCGGCGATGATTGGGCCTCGCAGGTGACTGATCTCCGCAAGAGCGGCGCCGTGACCGAGCCACTGGAAAGCACGGATCGCAGGTTGGGCTACGGCATCGACGCAGGCGGAGATGGCGAACCGAACGAAGTCTGCTGAGGTGTGGGGGACGAGCAGGTCGGCGCCGTCTGGTGTCTTATCCGAGGTGTAGGAGTAGAGGATGCGCCAGAGTTCCGCGTGAGCCGTACCTGAAACGAAGGCGTAAGGGCCCTTGGATGGGGCCTGGCCGGTCTGCTCCATGAACAGGGCAGTCCTCGCGGTGTAGCCGAGCGGCCTTTGACCGTCAGCTCCCACCCATCCCCCCTTGGGGCCGAAGTCGTCCTGGATCTTCAGCCCTGCTCGCTCCTTCTCCGTGTCGGCCACTGTCTTCCCGTAGTCGGAGCTGACCGTGTAGCCCATCTTCGCCGCGGAATCTTCCAAGGCGCTGGCGCTGGCACGCTCCAGGAGGAGCCGGCGGACGACGCGGCTCCGGCCAGCGATGCCCCGCTCCAGGAGCCACCATGCCTGCGACGCTGCCTCCAGCGCGTTGCGCACCAGAGCCTCGATGGACATCGCGGACCGTGGGCGGAGGAGCAGGAGGACACGGACGGCGTCGGCGTGCTCTAGCGCGGCGCGCAGCAGCATCTCTGCCACGGTGAGCGTGGTGCTGGCCGGGTTGACTCCCCAAGAGGTGCCGTCGCTTCGCAGGAGCGTGGCGGTCTGGGCTATCTCGTTGGCCGCGTCCGATTTCCAGGCCGGGTTCATGTTCCCGGCTACGCGCCGACTGACGATATTCAGGAGGTCGCCGAACGGGGCTTCCCAGCGCTGGACATGAGCGGGCGTGAGAGAAGCGCTGGTCGGTACCGAGTTGGTCATCGGCGGTCTCCTTGTCTTTCTCCCCCGGCGACGACACAGCTTACGAGTCAAGCGGCTGGCGCAGGTCCAGGTAGCAGCGAAGTCGTACGCCAGGCTGGCCTACGTCCCGTGTCGTGTGCCGCACGGGAGATGTTGCCCACCGATCGGCAAGCAACTGCTGGAAGGCGAGCGCGGTGGCGTCGTCGGCGGCCGCGACGTCGACGACGACCAGGCCCGGCTCACTCACATGCACCTCGTTGATCGGGTCCATGTACGGCACTACGCCCAGGCGCCCAGGGGAAGTTCCGCCCGTACGGCATCTTCACCCGACCGGGTGGAGGGCCTTCAGGGGCTGTCGCCACCCCAGTCCCAGCAGGCCGGGTTGCCCGGGCGCGGGTCGTACAGCGCCTGCCCGCCGGGGCCGAACTGCCCGAGCTCGGTCTCGAGGGAGACGCCGGTGTCGATCTCGTCCGGCGTCCAGCCGGTGATGTCGAGCAGAAGCCTGTCCAGCGGCCCGCCGACCAGTTCGGCGTAGCGCCGGTCGGGTCGGGGGCCGGGGTGGTCGTGGCCGGCGCCGTAGACCCGGCGGCGCAGCAGCTGCTCGTCATCATGGTCCATCCGTTCAGCCTCGCAGCCGCCACTGACAGCCGGGTCCGGTCGCTCACCTGCGGAAGCGGGAGAGCCAGGTGCCGCCGGCCTTCTGCTCGGGCACGACCTGGCCCTGCTCTTGTTGCCGATGCGCGCCAGGCCAGGCTTGCCGTACGTCGGTGACGGCCTGCCGGTCGCAGTCCTCGCACAGAGAAGGCCGGGGCTCTTGGGCGGCGCCCCAGCCGACGCGCTCGACCACCCTCCACCGTTCGTCAGTGCCTGTTCCTGAGGCCGACATGACATGACGCTTGAACGAACGGCTCGTTGGATCTTCAGGGATGTGAGGGCGATCGGGAGCGGTCCGGAACCGAACTGGTGCAGCACACGTCTCCCGCACCATGATCTCCAACGAGCACCACGAGCACGCGAGTTCCACCGGGGGCACCTCGCCGTCCGCGGTGACTGTGGATCCGCCGAAGGCCAACGACTACAACAGCTTCGCCGAGGCGTACACAGCCGAAAATGAAACCAACCTCATCAATGCCCACTACGAGCGGCCCGCGATGCTGGCCCTCGCCGGAGACGTGGCCGGCCGGCGGATCCTCGACGCCGGCTGCGGTTCCGGGCCCCTGTTCGCGGCGCTGCGCGACCGTGGCGCCATCGTGAGCGGCTTCGACGCGAGTGCCGGGATGCTGGAGCTGGCACGGCGGCGGCTCGGCGACGGTGCGGACCTGAGGGTGGCCGACCTGGGCGGCCCGCTTCCTTACTCTGATGACACGTTCGACGATGTCGTCGCGTCCTTGGTGCTGCACTACCTGGAGGACTGGGGGCCGGCGCTGGCCGAGCTGCGACGCATCCTCAAGCCCGGCGGTCGGCTGATCGCTTCCGTCGACCATCCCTTTGCCGTCAACCTCAGGCACCGCCAGGCCGGCCGCGAGGCCGAGTACAACTACTTCGACACCACCAACTGGAGCGAAGAGTGGACCATGGGCGGCCAGACCGCCCTGATGAGTATCTGGCACAGGCCGCTGCACGCGATGATCGAGGCCTTCATCGGGGCCGGTTTCCGGATAACGGTCATCAGCGAGCCAGAGCCTGATCCAGCCGCCCGCAAGCTGTTCCCCGAAGTCATCGCGGCCAAGCCGCGCTTCCTGTGCTTCCTGTTCTTCGTCCTGCAGGCTGGCTAGGACCTATGTGATGTTGTGGTCAACCAGTTGTCTTAATGCCTGTTCCTGCTGCAGCCGTGACGTGGTGGCGGCTGTGACGCGTTGGCGAACGGCTGGTTGTTGACGCGCGCGGCCAGCACCTTGGAAAGGACATGATGAAGCTTCTTCTCACCGACTCCGGTATCAAGAACGCGAGCATCCAGGATGCGCTGGTCGATCTCCTGGGCAAGCCGATCGCCGAGTCCAGCGCTCTCTGCATTCCCACCGCGGGGTACGGGGGTCCCGGTGCCGATCCGGGCGGGCCATGGCGATTCATCAGCGGACGGTCGCCCAGCCCCATGACCGAGCTGGGGTGGAAGTCGGTGGGCGTGCTGGAGCTCACGGCGCTGCCCAGCATCGACGAAGCACTCTGGGCCTCCTGGGTCCGGGAGGCCGACGTCCTGCTGGTCAACGGCGGTGACGCGCTGTACCTGTGTCACTGGATGCGGGAGTCCGGGCTGGCTGAACTCCTGCCGTCGCTGCCCGACATGGTCTATGTGGGACTCAGCGCCGGGAGCTTGGTGATGACGCCCCGCATCGGGGAGAACTTCGTGGGCTGGAAGCCGCCCGCCGGCGGCGACAGCGCGCTGGGCGTGGTTGATTTTTCGATCTTCCCGCACCTGGATCATCCGGAGTGTCCGGACAACACCATGGCCGCGGCAGAACGATGGGCGGCCCAGATCGCGGGTCCGGCGTATGCGATTGACGAGCAGACCGCCATCAAAGTGGCCGACGGCGCCGTCGAAGTGGTCTCCGAGGGCCACTGGAAGTTGTTCTAGTGCCTGTGCCAGGTCCTTGCGTGACACGTCGACTGGTCTGTTGATGCAGTTCAGGGGCTCGTTGCTTCGGGTGGATCCGCCCGAAGCAACGACTGGGCCGCAGGAACCGCCGGCCGTACGGTGGGTGTATGGGCAGGGACGGTGTGCCCCGGCTGCGTCTGGTCGTCGTCGCGGTCGACGGGGGCGGGCCACGGCTGTGCCGGGGGTGCGGTGGGCCGTTGATGCCGTCGGCGAAGTCGACGGCGGTGTTCTGTGAAACGGCGTGCCGTTCGAGGCACTGGCGGCGAATGCGCCGGGCGAGGGCTCGGACCGAGGCGGTGAAGGCCGGCCTGACGGCCTCGTGTCCGCAGTGCGGGGCGGCGTGGACGGTCGGGGTCGACCGCCTGGTCACGGCGGTGTACTGCTCTCCCGCCTGCCGCAAACGGGCCTGGCACGCGCGGCGCGCTCGGTCCGGCGAGGCGTGAGCCTGCGCGTTCGATGGATGCGGGGCCGCTTCGGGCGCCGGGGCCGTACGCCCTTCTCTGCCGGGCGAGGCGGTCGGATGGTGCGAAGTGAGGGGCTACCAGGGCGAGTTGATGGCACGCGAGGGTGTTGTCCCCGGGGCTCGTGGGGGTGGTGTCCCGATGACCGGGACGCGCCGCTACCTGCGTGGCGGAGGTCGCGGTGAGGGTCTGCCCTGCACGGGTGCCGGTGGGGGCGCACAGGTCCTGCGCCCCCGTCTTGACCACCGGCAGACCCAGATCCAAACCCACGCCGACCCGCTCCACGATGCTGCAGGGCGTCTTGGGTGTGCTCGCGCGGGCGGTGTGCTCCAGGCCGCCGCCCGGCCCGCCGAGGACAACCGCCAGCGCGACCGAGCTGGCGAGGACGGCGAACAACAGCAGCAGCGCTCGCCAGGGTTGATAACCGAAGCCGAGGGCCAGCCCGGTGAATCGGGCCCAGGCCCGGTCACGCCGCCGAGACCCGCCGCGGTCGATCTGGTCCCGCCGCTGCGCCATGAGAATGTCCCGCACCTCGCTGTCGTGACCGGCCGCCCTGTGGACGGCGGCCAACTGCTGGTACGGCTGAGCGGAGTAGCCGGGCGTGTGGTCACGCAACAGCTCCAGCCACCGGGACAACCCGACCGGCGCCGGCAGGTCCGCGTAGGTCAGCCCGTCGATGCCGACCAGGGCCCCCGTGGCCTGACCCGACCGAGTCACCCCGCTGGTGTCCAACCACAGCGAACCTCCGACCGACACGCCGTTCAAGGCCAGCACGGAGTGTCCGGCGCCGGTTGCCCGGAACCCGGCCCGGAGGAACACGGCTCGGTCGACCCGCAGACCGTCGGCGTACAGGGCCGGTCCGGACATGTTCTCCAACCGCGCCTCGTCGCAATCCAGCAGACCGAGGTGGGCATCGACCAGCTGGACCGCGCCGGTTGCCCGGAACCCGGCCCGGAGGAACACGGCTCGGTCGACCCGCAGACCGTCGGCGTGCAGGGCGGGACCGGACGTGTTCGCCAGCCGCGCACCGTCGCAATCCAGCAGACCGATGTGGGCGCCGAGGAACCGGACCGCGCCGGAAGGTGTGTCGGCGTTGGCAACCGCTCCGCGCATCGTCATCACCGGCGCGGTGAAGCGTGCGGCGTCAACCGGTGGGTCGTGCGAACCCGCGGGGTGCCCAAAACAGGAACCGTCCAGCACGAGGCCGGGCAGCCGGCTGTCGCACAGGTTCAGACCGTCGGGGACGAAGCAGTCGACCAGCTCGACCCGCAGATCGCTGGTGATGTTCGCCAGGTCGACGCGGCCGGTGATGCGCGCCCCGCGCAGCCGCAGCCCGTGCGGGTCCGCCTCGATGTCCCGGCGGCCGCGGACCAGGTCACGGATCAACGCCGCCGGGACGGTGTGAGTGCTGTCCCAGGACCGCATCGCGGCCTCGTCGACCGGCCCGTCACCGGCCAGGTCCAGCATCTCGCCGTCGCGGACCGCGTCGAGCAGGCTCTGCTCCAACCAATCGGCTGCCACCCGAGCATGCTGGCCTGCCCCACGCACGACGGCAAGCACGCCGACACGAGGCACCGTTGAGCCCGCTGGTCGTCTTCAGGCGGTTTCTGGCATCACGTAGCCGTGGGCGACATCACGGCGTTCGGCGGGACGGTTCTTGCGGCGGGTGAGCCGTCGGGTCATCACCCTCATGACCAGGCGGCTGACCCGGAAGCAGCCCGCCCGCGGCTGGGCAAAGAAGCCGAAGCCGACGGTCTGAAGCGGCATGCCAACTCCCGTCCTGGGCCCCGGACTACGACCCTGCGCGCGACGGTCGTCAGCCGCTCAGCTGGTCGAAACCCGGGGCGGTCTGGAGTCATGGAAACGGACTCCAGACCGCTGTCTGACAGCGGGGGCCTGCTACAGCATGACCCGGTCAGCCGTGTGCCCCGTTCCTGAAGTAGCCGCGGCGGGCTGGTCCCCTCATGACGTGTGATTCCACAACTCGGTATAGACCCAGTTCCCGTTTTCGACGCTGACTTGGTACCCGCCGCGCCTCGAAGTGGCGCAGAACAGACCGCCGTCAGCCTCGCTTGTCTGGCCAGGCTTGGTGACCGCGTTCCCATAGACCCACCCTTCGGAGTGAGCAGGGTCGCCAGGAGGCTGGGGGTTGGGGAAGTAACAGTCGACGTACTCCACGGCACGGACCTGATACCCGCACCGATTTTCGGTGACCGTTACCTGGTAGTAATGCCCGCCAGGGTTATTCATTCCCTTTACGCGAGGCGAATAGGGGCATGGCGGGGCGAGCCGCGACGCCGCCCGAGCAGCAGAAGCAGGTGCGTCGGCGGCCGACTGTCGGTACGCCGGAGCCGCATGGGCCTGGCTCAGGGGGGCGAGACTCGTCCCCACGAGCGCGGCTGTTACGGCCAGTGCGTGGATAATCCGTCGCTTGATCATGTCACTCGTGTCCTTTCATGGGGAGTCGAGTTGGATCATCCCCTTGACGGGTGATCGCGACAGGAGTCATCACCCGAACGGGCGCCAGCGCGAAGGAGCATCAGGGCGGGTAGCGGCAGCTTGTTGAAGCGCATGTACAGATGGAAGTGCTTCGGCCGACCCAACTGACGGATCCGAACTCGCTGTGGTCACCACGTCCAGAGAGGTGAGACGACGCAGCGCAGTCACCAGGCCAGGATCAAAAACACTCACTAATCAGCACCACGATGTCGGTACGCAACGCGCACACCCCCGCACCACGGGAGCGCTGTCCGCGCCGGGCGGTGCCAGACCGCGAAGAAGACAACTCGGGGGGCGGCTCCGGGAACGCCGTGGCGGCGGGCAAGATCAGGCGTATGCGAATTCTGGTCTTGGGTGGAACGTGGTTCCTTGGCAAGGAGATCGTCACCGGTGCGCGCCGGCGGGGGTGGGAGGTGACGACGTTCAACCGGGGCCGCTCCGGTCCCGATGCCCCCGGCGTGGAGGCCATCCACGGTGACCGCACGGACGCCGCCGCCCTCTCGCATCTCGCTGCCGCTGGCCCGTGGGATGCCGTGGTGGACACCTCCAGCGGGGAACTGCCGCCCCGTGACGTCCTCTTGGCTGCGCGGGCTCTGGCCGGTCAGGTGGGCCGGTGGGTGCACGTTTCCACCGTGTCTGTGTATGCCGACTGGCCCCATCACACACTCACCGAGGCGTCCCCGGTGCTCGACTGCCCGCCGGACGCCGACAACACGTTCGGCTACACCGGGGCGGATGGCTCACCCACGCGGTATGGGTTCCAGAAGGCGGGCGGCGAGAGGGCTGTAGCCGAAGCGCTCGGCGACCGCGCCGTATTTCTCAGGCCCGGGGTGATCCTCGGGCCTGGCGAATACGTCGGCCGCCTGCCCTGGTGGCTGACCCGGGCCGCGCGCGGCGGCCGGATCCTCGCCCCGTCACCGGCCAACCAACGCATTCAGCCGGTCGACGTCCGCGACGTGGCCGCCTTCGCCCTGGACCAGGCCGCCGAAGCTGCCGGCGAAGCCTTCAACATCGCCCACCCTGACGGGCCCACCTTCGCCGAGTTCATCACGGGCTGCCTCAACGTGACCGGCGGTGCCGGGCGCCCCCTGTGGACGTCCCCGGAAGACCTCGCTCGGCACGGCGTTACGCAGTGGACGGAATTGCCGCTGTGGCGCACGCACGCCGGGGTATGGGCGGTCGACTCCTCCCGCGCCATGGCGGCCGGGCTCCGCTGCCGCCCGCTCCGCGAGACGATCGCGGACACTTGGGCGTGGCTCCAGGCTGACGGCCGCCCTGTCGCCCATCCGCGGTGGGACCTGCACGGAATCGCCCCCGAGAAGGAAGCCAAGATTCTGGCCTCTCTCGGGGGCGAGTGAGCGACTGGCGCGGGTCAGCCTTCCAGGGCGGCGACGGGGCCGCCGCCGGTCCCTAGCTGGTGCTGGGCGGACATGCGGGTGAAGTCTTCGATCTGCTCTCCGAGTTCCCCCGCGAGCGCGGCGCCCCGGAACCGCTCGACCGTCAGGGCACGCCGTACCCGGGCGGTACGGGTCAGCAGCCCGGTGGCGCGCTGATCGCGCGGCACAGTCCACACGATCTCCAATGCGTCGGCCGCGCCGTCCAGGTCCCCGCGCAGCAGCCGGGCGGCTGCCAGATCAGCAGCCGCCCCGCCGACCACCCGGGCCGAACGCACCGCCTCCGGCCGCTGGTCCGCCAGCTCCAGAGCCCGTGCGGCGGCAGCCGCCGCCTGGTCCCCGTCGCCGAGCAGGAGGCACGTCGAGGCGTTCGACATGGCCAGCCGCTCAGCCGTGAACCCGAACTCTCCGCCGATGCCGTCGTGCAGCTCGTCCGTGACGTCCTGACCGTCCGCCTGCGAGCCATGGAGCGCCCTCTGAGCGGCGATGGGATCCCCGAGGTAGCCGAAGGCGCGGGCCTCGATCGCGGCCAGCCTGCGCCGCGCCACGTCTCCCAGACCCGTGAACGTCTGGGCCTGCCGCGCCAGCCGCGCGGCCTCCGCGGGCTGGCTGGAGAAGTACGCGAGGTACGCGAGCGTTCCGCCGGCGAAGGCGCGCAGCGGATCGAAGCGCGCGGTCTCCCCGTACAGGGCCGCCGACCGGCACAGGCGCTTTGCGCCGTCCAGCGACCCGAGATCGAATGCGGCTGTGGCCAGCAGCGCGCACGCCTGCCCGGCCACGATCAGGAGGTCTTGAGCCTGTGCCGGGACCTGCGTCCGGCCGCGTGCTGCCTCGGCCCCCTCGCGCAGTTCCCGGGCCCGCTTGAACACGTCGAAGGGGGCCGTCGCGCTGTAGGCGAGCGCCAGCGTGGCCACGTCGTCTCGTAGCTGGTCAAGGGTCGTATCCGAGATGGAAGCGGCGGCGGCCTCGGCCGCCTCGCTCTGGGCATCACGTGCAGTCATTTCAATTACGTCTTCCAGGTTGAACGCGGGTTCGGGTGCCACAGAGGGAGGCGGATCGAACAGCGCTGCCGCCGGGACCCCGAACATGTGCTCCAGCACGGCGCACGCCTCCGGACTCGGCAGGGTCTCCACTTTCCCGGCTGTCCAGCGGCGGAACTGCGCCTCCGACACGGTCAGATTCCGCGAGCCCTCATCGAGGACCCGCGCGGCCGTGCGGCGGAACTCACGCTCAAAGTCCCTGTATCGCCAGCGGCGTTGATCAACTAAGACTTTGAGGAGCGTACGAGCGTCTTTGCTCATCTCGTTCCCTCGTCTGCGGTGGTCTGCCGGCGCGAGCGCGCCGGTACTTCCCTCACTGGAAGGGGAACCGCGAACCCCTCGGCAGCGCAACACCCCCAGCGCACATGACACGTTGACGCTACCCGGCCGACACGTCACTCACCTGAAAGAGCGGCAGATGACATCCACCGCGGCATGGCGATGACACCCTCACCGGGCGGAATCTGTGCGTCGTCGCTCGACGCTCCGTAATCCGTCGATCACCAGAGCGCGACGGCACCCGACCCCGGCCGCGCCTCCCTCCCCGTGGGGCACGGCCGAGGCACCGACTACCCGCAGCGCGAGGCAGACCCATGACGACGCGCACGACCCCTTACCCCCTGCCGGGGCTGGTGGACGCTCCCACCATCGACCGTGACCGGCTGACGGACCGCCAGCGCGCCGGTACATCGTGCGCCTGGTGCGCGGGCACGGCATCACCCCGGTACCCGGTCGGCGACCTGTGTGCCTGCCCCTGCTGCGCGGGCCTGTACGGCGTCCCGGCGGTGGCAGCATGAGACAGCCCACCGACGACGGATTCGTGTTGGCCGTGGAGCGCTGGACGCCCGAGGTCTGGCAGGAGTACCGGGACCGAGTCGCGGACCAGCCGGACAGCGCGGCCGTCATCGACCGCATCAACCGCAGGCGCCGGCGCGAGACCCCCGCCGCGGCGGAGGCAGAACGGTGACCGCGCCGATGCGCCAGTCGTCCGGGGTCGGTGACCTCGTCCGCGACACTTCCCGGGGCCGCGAAGGCGTCCTCACCGACGTCCGTGAAGGGGCACCGATCCTGCGCCCTCGCTCCGGCGGCGGCCTCGCGGAGGAATGGCCCACGTCGTGGGCAGCCGTCGAGCTGATCGCCCGGCGCGGCACCTGGGAGCCGTCGTGAGCGCGCGGCGTGAACCCGGTAGGCACCGGGGGCCGTCCGAGGGCGGCCGTACGGTCGGCCTGGCGTTCCTCGCGGCGAACCTTGCGGGGATCACCCTGGTGGGCGTGCAGGTACACACGGCCCGCGCGGTCCCGGCCGCGACCCAGCCCGACTATCCGCCAGCGCAGGCCCTCACGGACCGGCCCGACATCCAGCCGGACCGGTACGGCACCCGGCCGCCGGTCCCCTGAACCCCGGCGGCCGGGGTGAAGGACGGTTCCCCCGGCCGCCGGTCACCAGATCCGCCCCCGCCGTGGCGCCATCCCACGCCCGCCACGGCGACCGGGGCGGCACAGACCCCCCGCGCGGTACATGGCCCAGGCAAGACCGACCGTGCGGGGACCCGGGCCGGGCGCTCCACCCCCGAGGAGAGCCCGGCCCACCGGCCGCCGCCCACCCACCACGGCGGCGGCCACCACAACCCCCGGCCGGGGCAGTCGCTCCACCTCCCCGCCCCGGCCGGGCCCCTCGCACCACCACCGTGAGGAGAGGACCCGTGCACGATCTGATCGTCAGCCCGTTCCTGGATGGCTTCCTGGCCGTGCGGCCGGGCAGTCCCGCTTGCGTGCGCCTGCCGACCGACCTGTACGAGGAAGTACGCGCCGGAGCCGACAACACCGTGCCTGCCTGGCTGGTGCAGACCGCCGCCGACGCCTGGAGCCTCGACCTGGACGGGAAGGCCGCCCGGTCGGCGCTCCTGGTGCGCGAGCCAACCGAACTCGCCTTCGCGCGGGCAAGCTGGGAAATCAACCTCTACTGCAACTTCGGCTGCAAACACTGCTACCTGGGCGAGCGCCCGCTAGCCGGTCTGAGCTGGGACGACAAGGTCAAGCTGATCGACATCTTCCGTGACTCCGGCGTCCTGTGGCTCCAGATCACGGGCGGTGAACCCACCGTCGACCCGGACTTCGAGGGCGCCTACCGCTACGCGTACCGCCAAGGCATGATGCTGACGGTTTCGACCAACGCCTCGCGGCTGTGGAAGCCGGATCTTCTGCGGCTGTTCCGGGACTGCCCTCCGTATCGCGTCGTCGTCAGCATGTACGGCGCCACGGAGGAATCGTTCGACGAACTGACCCAGCGCAAGGGCGCGTGGAAGAACTTCCGCAAACTCATGGCCGCGGCCCGCAATGCCGCCCTGCCGCTGCGGGTGTCCATCGTGGTCACGGACGACAACGCCCATGAGGTCGACGCCATGAAGGCCGTCGTCCAGGGCTGGGGCCTGGACCACCACGTCTACACGAACATGCAGCCGACCTTTTCAGGCGAGGGTGACCCCCTCCTCGTCCAGTCGACAGAGTTCCTGCGCAAGCGCCCCGTGTTCGAGGGCTGCAACGCAGGTGTGACCTTCTTCCACGCCGACCCTCACGCCAAGGTCTCGATCTGCAAGATCGGCCGAGACGATCAGATCGACCTCATGACCGAGGGCATCGACGGACTACGCCGACTCGGAGAGATCTCCGACCGCCTGATGCTTCGCACCGGTGGCTGTACGGGCTGCTCGCTCTCCGGCTCCTGCCGGGTGTGCCGACCGCTCGCCAAGGTCTATCAGGAGGCGAAGGCCCCACTGGGGATGTACTGCCAACACGGAGACACCAAGGAGATGGTGCACCCATGAGTGCCGTACCCGTCACGATCACATCCCGCCCGCCGATCGTCCGCCCGGCCATCCCGTCCGCGCTCGTCGCCACCTCGACGCTCCTCATCGAGGCCGACGCCGACGCCCTGATGGAAGGCAGCGCCTGCTCTTGCGCGGCCGGTGACGACAACCCCAACTGACCTGATCACTGTCTGATCCGGTCGTGAACACGCAGGCCCCGGTGAACTTCCGCCGGGGCCTGCGCCGTGTGCGGCAGATGAGTAGCGTGCGCTCATGCGCCTCCACTGGGACTGGATCCATCCCGTGCTGCCCGTGCCCTACGTGCCGACTCTCGGCCCCGTACACCCCGATGCCCCGCTCCCAGCCCTGTTCGAGGCCGTGTGTCAGGTCTCCGGCACCGGCGCCTTCCTGCCCTACGACAAAGACCAGCGTTGGGGGGCCGTCAAGGCCGAGCAGATCCTGACGGGTGACATCGAGCATGCCGAGACACAGACCCTCGTACCCACACTGACCGAACGCGGCGCCGTCCGCACGGTGAAGGTCCACGTGTTCGGGCAGCAGCCCGACAGCCTGAGCGCCGGCGCGGACCTGGCCGTGAAGCTCGCCACCGTCCACGCGGCACGGGCCCGGATCGTGTGGCTCCTCGGCCCGGAGCAACCCGAGACCTACGCCCAGGACACCGGCACGCGCGTGCAGTTGAAAACCTTCACCCCCGGCATGGAAGAGGCCGACCCGGGTACGGACGTACGCCCCTGGGGCGAGCGGGACGCCCACTCCCGCGAGTCGTTCGGCGCCTTCGCGGAAGAGATGAAAGCCGACGGATTCGCCTTCCTGTACGAGCAGATGCGCACCGGCGTCGGCCCCGTGCTGACCATCACCGACGGCGCCCGGATCGTCGGCGCGATCGGCCCGATGGACACCATGGCGGACGCCGACGGACGAACCCAGCTCCTCCCGCAGTACTTCGGCGTCCTGACCGAGACACGAGGCCGCGGATACGGCCGCGCACTGTGGCGCGCCGCCATGCACTGGGGACGCGAGCACGGAGCCGCCTACCAGCTACTTCAGACCGAGGTCGGGGGCGCCTCCGACCGGCTGTGCACGGCCGAGGGCCTGACCTCACTGGGCTTCGTGTGTACGCGGACGGTCGCGTGACGCATGCCCACCCAGCGCCCCTGAAGCGGTGCCCTGGACCGACGATCGTTCGAACCCGCAGCCCCCTGTTCCAGCACCCGCATACGGTCGGACGCCATGGACACAGACCGCCCCCCGGCTCTGCCAGGGCGGTGAAGCGAACGGAGGCCGGGGTGTCCCAGCACCCCGGCGACCAAACGGCGACGGTCCCCACCCGCAGAGGTGAGGACCGTCGCCGTTTCCAGTGGAACCGCTTCGGCCCTTGATCAGCCGGTCTCGGCGGTGACCCGGCCAGCGAACGACCGCGCCAGCTCGGCGTACCGGCCAGGGTCCCGCCGCATTGCCTTCTCGTTCAAGAACCGGACAAGGTCGAAGAAGTGGTCGTCCTGCATCTTCACGTCCAAGAGCATCGCAAGGGAACCAGGCTCGTCATACGGAACCTTCCGAGCCGCCCGCTCATCGCCGGCGCACCCATCGACCTCAAAATGGGCAGACGCGTCAGCCCTCGGTTCGGGGATCGTGGCCGGGTCCTCCTTCTCGAACCAGCCGACCCGGCAGCGGGAGCGCGCCATGCCGCGCCTCACCTCACCCGGCCATGCCCAGAAGTTCTTGTCCACGTTCAGCGGGATCTCACCGCACTTCCGGCCCCGCCGCCATCTCCTCACCGCCGCCGACTACCGACACGAGATGACCGAACGCTTCACCACCTGGCGCCAGATCACCGGCTGCACGGCAACGGCATCCGCCTGAAGCAGTAGGCACGACCAGTCGCCCCCACCCCCAGCGCACCTCAACTCCCCACCAGACCCCACAAGTTGACAGCACCGTCAGAAGGACTCCCCGTGAACACGGGGAGTCCCGCGCGCCCGTTCGGAGGACTCGTGCGGTACAACGGCCGACGCCCGAGGGGCGCAGGCAGTGGGATGGGCCAGCTCCCCAGGGCGGGGCCCGGAGTATTCACCTCCTTGTCGGCCGGTGTCCGAGCGGCACTCCGACGCTCCGGGCCCTCTGGGGCTCGCGCCGCGCCCGCCACTCCCGGGCTGTTCAGGCCCCGCCCGTCGCCTGGAGGGCCGGAGCGTCGTTCACCCGGTGTGTCACCGTGGCTCTCCAAGACCTGTCCCGGTGGCGAGGGGTAACGGGGTCGTGCGCCGTCACAGCCGCACGGCCCTGCTCCGTACAGGCCACCGCATGGGCCGCCGGGTACACCGGGGCGGCAGTGATCAGAACGGGCGCGGCTCGGCGGGTGCCGGTCCCTGGGACGGCTGCGCGGCTTCGGACACCGGCCCGGCCGCCGGTACGAGTAGGGCCGGGCCTGGGGTGGCAGGTCGTGGCGGTAGGTCTTGGTGACCTTGGCGGTCGCCCTCAGCGGCTCCTGCACCGGCGCGCGACGGGGCGGCGGGGTTTCGGCCTGGCAGTGCCCCCGCAAAAGGACTAGCGCGATCCACAGAGCAGTCGTGGTTCCGAAGTCGTTCGCCCGCGGTCACCTTGCCCGCGGGCGCTTTGCTGTCCAGCCCTCTCCGGACCAGGGCGATCACCTCCGGACCCGCACCGCGCGGGCCCGAACCCCCTCCAAGGAGACAGACATGGCCAAGGGCACTGTGAAGTGGTTCAACGCGGACAAGGGCTTCGGCTTCATCGAGCAGGACGGCGGCGGCCCGGACGTCTTCGCCCACCACTCCAACATCGCCGCTCAGGGCTTCCGCGAACTGCGGGAGGGCCAGCACGTGGAGTTCGACATCACCCAGGGCCAGAAGGGCCCCCAGGCGGAGAACATCCGCGTCATCTGACCCCAGCACCCCAACAGGCCCGGCACCGTGCGTGGAGGGCTTGGGCCTTGCGTGTCCGGCCGCGCTCACCCCCGACGCCGAGCGCGGCACCCCCTTTCGCCAGGCGTGGCCGGGTGGGCCGTGTGTCCGGCAAAACCTCTGGCTAGTGCTCTGACCGCATAGGTTCGCCGTGTTGGTGGTCGTGGCGGTTGGATGTGCGGTGACGTCCATGCCGACCGCTGGGGGTGTGGTGGCCGAGCCTGTCCGTGTGCGCAGACTGACCGACCAGGAAGGGCAGAAGCTGCAGCAGATCGTGCGCCGGGGCAGCACCAACTTGGTTCGATATCGCCGGGCGATGATGCTGTTGGCGTCCGCCGGCGGAAACCGGGTGCCTGTGATCGCCCAGTTGGTGCAGGCCGACGAGGACACCGTGCGCGATGTGATCCACCGGTTCAATGAGATCGGCCTAGCCTGCCTGGACCCTCAGTGGGCGGGAGGCCGTCCCCGCCTGCTCAGCACTGACGACGAGGACTTCGTCATCCAGACGGCCACCACCCGCCCCACCAAGCTCGGCCAGCCCTTCACCCGCTGGTCACTGCGCAAACTCGCCGCATACCTGCGGAAAGTCCACGGCCGAGACCGCTGGCAGCAGGTCGGCCGCCTGCCGAGAGCGCCGATGAAGGCGCTGCCCGGTACGTCACTCGTCTTCCTCAGCCCCGCGCGGATACTCTCGCACTGACATCTGGAAGTCCGCAGCCGTCCACGTCTTCGTCGGCCTGGGCAACGGTTCGCTGCGAAGGTTCGCGCCGAGGCAGGCCATCGCGTCCTTGTGCGCGGCATACGCCAAAGTACGAGTGTCGAGGTGTGTTTCGTGCAGCAGCTGCGTGTCATAGGCCCCCCAGGCCAGCAACCACAGAGACGCGGTAATGCGCCTGCGCAGGGCCTCGCTATGGAGCGTCATGACGGCCACTTCCGCCTCACCGAACGTCGACAGGAAGTAGCCCGTCCAAGTGTCGAAGTTGTCGGGCGCTGGGTCTAATCCGACGTCGTTGTTCATGTACCTCTGATGGGCTTCCAAGAGTGCGGTGGTGATGATCGCCGTCGCGTCCTTCTCCGCGGCCTGCTTCCTGGCCTTCTTCGTGTCGGACAGAGTCCGCCAGGCGACCGTCGAGGTGAGGCCGCCGCCTACCATCGCGCCGACGCCGCCGAGGACCGCCGAGAGCCAGACGGGACTGCTGCTTGTGTTGGGCCCCTGAACGGCAGCGGTGATCCAGTCCACCGGAATGCCTCCTCGCGCTGAGTGCGGCCGGTCCGGCCGCGGCGATCAGGCTACGCCGCAGGTGCTATGCGGTCAGAGCACTAGACACCCTGTCCAGTCCTCCCGGTGTGGCACCGGGAGGCTTCACTGGTGCTGGTATGGAACGTCACGTAATTACCTGACCGTCGACAGCTGGCGCTCGGCGAGGGCCGCAGCGGCGGCCCGGTCGTCCAGGAGCAGGCCGAACTCCTGAAGCGCAATCACCTGGACGTCCCTTGAGGTCGAGGCTGCGCCGCCGGCGGGACGGCGGGCGTGGGCGAGCTCGGCGGCACCGAGGGCAAGGAGGTGTTCACGCCGGCCGGTGGGGACCTGCTCGCCGGTGAAGGCGGCCAGGACCTGCCGCCGCAGCCCGCTCACCGCTCCTCATCCCGCGGGGCGGAGACGGACGTGTGCCACTGCGGCGGCACGTCCTCGTTCTCGTCGGCGACGTGGCGGCCGAAGGGACCGAAGGGACCGGGCTTGCCATGGGCCGCACCCGGCACGGGGGCGCCCTTTGGACGGTGGAGCGGGTTGTAGATCATGAGCGGCTCTCCGGAGACATCAGCGGTTTCAGGACCCCTATACCCATGCGCGGCAGCCGCCTGCCGCATCGTCGTCGCCGGGCTTGAGCGGCAGGTCCCCGGCCTCGTAGGGGGGCAGAGATGCGGCCGGAAGGGATAGCGGGGCCGGTCTTGAGCGGCTGACTTGTCCCCTGTGGGTACGGCTATCGGCGGGGTCCGTCGGTGTCGCAGAGGTTGCCCATGGTGGGGTCGTCGTCGATGCCGGGGGCCTGCCGGACGGCGCCGAGGACGACCGCGGGCAGGATGTCGGGCCAGTCGTCTGCTTCGACGAGGTGGTGCTGTCCGGCGAACCACACGGTGGCCAGGAGTGAGGCGGCAGCGCGCTGGTGGAGGTGTTCGCGCATGCCGCCCTGGCGGGCGGTGGTCCCGGCGGCCTGCTCGATCTGCACGCGGGCGGCTTTCTCCAGGCCGGGCTGGAGCGGGCCGCGGCCGTACTGGATGAGTTTCATGCCCTCGCGGGCGAGGCGGTCCAGGATGCGCTCGTAGGTTTCCCAGTCCTTGCCACCGGCCTGGGCGTATTTGACGAGCATCGCGGTGATGTCCGCGATGCGGTTGGTCTGGCCGTTGAACAGTTCGACGAGGAGGGCCACCTGCTTGTTGCTCAGGTTTCCCTCACGGCGGGGCTGCCTGCTGGGTTCGGTCACGGGAGCCGAGCGTAGAGGCCGGATGGCCGGTGCGTACGGGGTTACAGCGTCACCGTCGTCGGCGGCCGGCTCCTCGGCGAGAACACCGACGTGTACGGCATGCTCCAGGCTCTGCGCGACACGCCGGGGCCCCCGGGCAGGATCGGCCACGGTGCTCGGGGCAGGCGCGAGGGCCGCCACCGCGCCGGCCGCCCTGCACGCGCTGGACTGCACCCAGATGACCGCCATCGCCCGCGACCCGGCCCGCACCAGCGAACTCGCCAGGGCCGCGCGGCGGCCCCGTCCTGCCGGGCGGGGCCGTGGCGGGAGTGGGATCAGGATGAACCAGCCGGGGGCTCCCCTGCTTCCTCGGCGGTGGCTTCAGCTTCCTCAGCTGTGGGGGTTTCGGGAGTTGCTTCCTCTGCCGCTTCAGCCGGGGGCTGTGCTGCTTCCTCGGCAGCGCTCTCGGCCTCCTCAGTCGCGGAGGTCGCCTCTGCTTCCTCGGCGGTGGCTTCAGCCTCTTCAGCTGTGGGGGTTTCGGGAGTTGCTTCCTCTGCCGCTTCAGCCGGGGGCTGTGCTGCTTCCTCGGCGGTGGTACCGGCCTCCTCGGGTGCGGGAGGCTCCTGCTCGATGTCGCTCACTAGTTCACCTCCTTCCACCGGTGGGCTGCGGGAAGGCCGTGGGCTGTCACGCCGGTGGGCAACCAAGGCATTCAGAAAATGACTGCGGAAATTGCCCTAAGAAGAAATCTACTGCTCTTGAGGATCGGCCGGGATACGGCCGAACGGGATAGCGGGACGCTGCTCACGGCCGTTGCAAGAATGAGCCGCGTGGCGACGCCGTCGGAGCGGTTCGGCACTGCTCGGTCTTGGTGAAGCCCGTGTCGTCGCCTGCGCCGAAGGCGGCGGCGGTCGGGTCGAATCCGGGCGGGCTGTCCTGGAACGCCAGGCCCATGTCTGCCAGCTTCTCCTTGACCTCGTCGATCGACTTCGCACCGAAGTTGCGGATGTCGAGCAGGTCCGCCTCGCTGCGTGCCACGAGCTGCCCCACCAAGTGGATGCCCTCGCGCTTGAGGCAGTTGTAGGAACGGACGGTGAGTTCCAGCTCCTCGATCGGGATCGCCGTGGCGGCCGCGAGCGCGGGGTCCGTCGGTGAGGGGCCCACCTCGATGCCTTCGGCGTCGGCGTTCAGCTCGCGGGCCAGGCCGAACAGCTCGACCAGCGTCTTGCCCGCCGAGGCCACCGCGTCGCGCGGACGCATCGCGGGCTTGGTCTCGACGTCGACGATCAGCTTGTCGAAGTCGGTGCGCTGCTCGACGCGGGTCGCCTCGACCTTGTAGGTGACCTTGAGCACCGGGCTGTAGATCGAGTCGACCGGGATCCGGCCGATCTCCTGGCCCACCTGCTTGTTCTGCACGGCGGAGACGTAGCCGCGGCCGCGCTCGACCGTCAGCTCCATCTCGAGGTTGCCCTTGGCGTTCAGCGAGGCCAGCACCAGGTCGGGGTTGCGCACCTCGACGCCGGCCGGCGGGGTGATGTCGGCGGCGGTGACCACGCCGGGGCCCTGTTTGCGCAGGTACACCACGACCGGCTCGTCGTGTTCGCAGGAGAGGACGAGCTGCTTGATGTTGAGGATGAGGTCGGTGACGTCCTGTGTGACGCCCGGCACGGTGGTGAACTCGTGCAGCACGCCGTCGATCCGGATGCTGGTGACGGCGGTGCCGGGGATCGAGGAGAGCAGGGTGCGGCGCAGGGAGTTGCCGAGGGTGTAGCCGAAGCCCGGCTCCAGCGGCTCGATGACGAACCGGGACCGGTACTCGCCCACGATCTCTTCGGTGAGAGTGGGACGCTGAGCGATCAACATGAGAAGTTGCCTCCAGTCTTCGGCACCCGCCATATGATGCCGCCCCACCCGGGCGGCAGCCCGATGTCGGTACGGCCAAGGGTACGGGCGATGCTGTCATCCAACCGAGGCGCTCGGCATCGCCTTCGGCGGCCGACCCACCCTGGGCCGCCGATAACTCACACCACACGAGCTACACCGTTGGCTGGGCAGACCCTTTGACATCGAACCCAGCCGTTTCGTCGTGCGGGGTGAGCGCGCTGGGGGCGTTGCATGGCGGTACCGGCTGGGGTGGAAGGGGCCGGGCCGTACTTTGAGGCGCACGCGGATGCTCTTCACCGAGCCAGTGCGGACGGCGCGGGATCGCCCCCGGCGTCCTCATGGACGGCGACGACCTCGGCAAATGGCTGAAGCAGCAGAAGCAGCCCGGCACCTGGGCGCAGCTGTCAGCCGAGCAGCAGAACTGACTGTCCAAGCTCGGCATGCAACCGCTTGAGGCGCCGTCTCCCGCCCCTGCGACCGGGCGTGCGACGAAGGGGCCTGGGCAAGGCGCAGCAGGCGTTCCAGCGAGGCGTTCAGGCCCTCGCGCAGTACATCGCCCGCGAAGGCCACCACCGCGTCCCCAGGGCCCACGCAGAAGAGATCTCGGTCGACGGTGAGGCGGAACCTGTGGTCGTGAAGCTGGGCGTGTGGGTGTCGAATACCAAGTCGAGGCGCGACAAGCTCGCCGCCGATCAGCTCGCCGCGCTCACCGAGCTGGGCGTGGAGTGGGCGTGACCGGTCGCTGAGGCTGACTCCGCGACTCACAAGCCCATGCAGGCACCACCCCAAGGTGAGCGGGGTGGCGCCTGCCGCACGGTGCTTTCGAGACTCAGGCCTTCTCGACCGCGACCGCGTGTCGTTCCTGTTCCCCGTCGAAGTGGAACTCGACGGGGTCCCCCTTCTGCAAACGCCGGGCCTCGCTGGGATTCAGGAGGTCGCCGATGGTGAAGTCCAGCTCGGGACCACCTTCATCGTTCCGGATCTTCCCCTGCGTCCGGTCCCACATTTGGATCTTGCCTCGGGGCATGACCGTGTCTCCTTCGCTCGAAGATGCTGAAAGGCCCCGAGTTACGGGTCGGGGCGCCCTGCCCAGCGAACCCGAACCCATGTGCGACAGCGACCGCTATGGGCCGAACGGGTGACACCCGGCCGCCAGGGTCGCGGCGGGGCCCTCAGCGCTCCCACACCTCCGGACCGCCGCCATGCCACTCGATCAGCGGATGCTCCAGCACATCCACCTCATCCACGCCCTCCAACCCCGCACGCTGAAGGAACACGCTCAGATCGTGCAGGCTGTACGCCTTACCGAGGAACTCGCCGTCGACATGCACCTGCCTGCCACCGCCCTCACCGGGCGCATCCACGATCACGCGACGCTCAGCCATAGCCTCAGCCTCACCCAGCGCCAGATGAGGCGCACTTGGGAGACGGCTGTCAGTGGCGGCCGGTCGCCCCAAGGGTCACGTTGCGTTCGTGGTTCTTTATGGTCGAGCGCCACCAGCCGGTGTAACGTCGTGATCAGCAGTCGTGGTTCCGAAGTCCCGTTCGCCCGTGATCGCCATCACGGGCGTTTTCGCTGTTCAACGCCTCTCCGGACCAGGGCGATCACCTCCGGGTCCCGCACGGTGCGGGACCCGATACGAGTCCCCTCGAAGGAGACAGGCATGGCCAAGGGCACTGTGAAGTGGTTCAACGCGGAAAAGGGCTTCGGCTTCATCGAGCAGGACGGCGGCGGCCCGGACGTCTTCGCCCACTACTCGAACATCGCCGCCCAGGGCTTCCGCGAGCTCCAGGAAGGCCAGAAGGTCGAGTTCGACGTCACGCAGGGCCAGAAGGGCCCGCAGGCGGAGAACATCCGCCCCGCGTAACACCGAACACAAAAGAAGCCCCAGCCGGTGGGTACATCCCAGCTGGGGCTTCTTCGGTCCTACCCGCCCCCGAAGGCGGGAAGATTCCGATCCACCGCTGCCCACGCAGAAGAGATCGCGGTAGAGGGCGAGACCGTCACGGCGGTCATCAAGCTGGGTGTATGGGGCCCCAACACCAAATCGAGGCGAGACAAGCGCCGGCCGGCCTTCGACCCGATCACCCCGCACGGCAACCGGCACTCGGCGGCACCCGGCCCGGACGAGCGACGCACAGGGCCGGATGAACCCGGCGCACTTGTTCAGTCGGCGTCCGGGTCGTATCCGAGGCTCTCCAGGAGACGGCGGCGCTCTTCTTCCTCGTGTCCAAGGAGTGCCGCCAGGACGCGCATATCTCGGTGGGAGGTGATCGCGGCCTTGAGCACGGCGGCGAGGACGTCGGGACGGCAGGGCCTCGGCCTGGGTGGTGGAGGTGCCGCTGAACGAGCGGTGATCACTGACCTTCGGCGGCGCGGTGGGCAGCCCGTAGTCGGCAATCTGCTGCTCGGTCACCGCCAGGCGCTCGAAGACGACCTCCGTTCCCGGGGCGTCCACGGCGGCGAAGGCGGGGCTGCGCGTTGGCCGGGCGACACATGTTCTGGTGTCCGCGGTCCGTCCCTCCCCGCCCGGCCTGGTACGGACCGCGCCAACTCCGCCCGCCGGGGCACCTGGGAGACCGCCCCGTGCAGGGACGACCCCCGACTACCGTCCGAGGACGCCGCACAGCGCCTGGTCCACGCGGGCCATGGTCCCGGCGGGGACCGCGCCCTGGCAGGTCGCGTTCACCGAAGCACGTGCCGCGGAGCCGGGGCACTCCCAACGAGCCGATCTCGCCCTCCAGGGCGGACTCCAGGACCCGCTTGGTCAGCTGCTGGAGCAGCCCACCCTCCCCGGTCAGCTGCAGACCCTCACTGCGGGCCCGGTCCACGAGCATCGCGACCAACTGCTCGTCACTCGCCACTGCGGTCATCGCCGCCGGCTCGCTGCCCGGTATCTGCTCGATGGTGGTGTCGCTCATCTGGCGTCTCCTTGATCATCGGATCCGCCGATCATTGAACACTCCCGCGTAGGCGGTGAGTTCCGGGCGGTGGTGAGGGGAAAAGGAGCGGTTTCGGGTGGGCGAGGCGTCGTAGTGGTGGTAGCGGGCGGTGGCGTGCAGGAGGGGGTGGGCCAGGTGAGGAGGGGGTTTCAGGCGGCAGCGGCGGTGGACTCCGGTGAACGGGTAGGTTCTCCCGTGCACGGCGCGGCTTCCTGGATCACATCGGGAAGGTGATCGCAAGATCGGGCCATGGGATTGCCCGAGCAGGATGAGGAGTCGGCATCCGGTGTGAAGCCGTTCCCTGGTCGTCTCCCGTCCGGCGCGCCGGGCGCCGGTGCGGGAAGGAAGGGGCTCAGGTCCGGCGCTCTGGGGCTGTTCTCCTCCGTGGTCATCGGTATGGCTTCCACGGCCCCGGCCTACAGCCTGGCGGCCACGCTCGGCCTCATTGTGGCGGCCGTTGGCCGTCAGGCGCCGATCATCACGATGCTCGCTTTCATCCCGATGCTGTTGATCGCGTATGCCTACAGGGAACTCAACGCGAGCAACGCCGACTGCGGGACGACGTTCTCCTGGGCGACGCGTGCCTTCGGACCGCGCGTCGGCTGGATGGGCGGCTGGGGCATCATCGTCGCCGACATCATCGTCATGGCGAACCTCGCTGAGATCGCCGGCATCTACAGCTTCCGGCTCCTCGGCTACGACGCACTCGCGGAGCACCGGATGTGGACCACCCTCGTGGGGGTCGTCTGGATCGGCGTGATGACCGCGATCTGCTACATCGGGATCGAGATCTCGGCCGCCGTCCAGTGCGCTCTCCTTCTCCTCGAGGTGGCCGTCCTGCTGCTGTTCGCCATTACCGCCCTGGTCAAGGCGTACACCAGCAGCCCGGAGACGGCGATCCACGTCTCCGCCTCCTGGTTCGATCCGTTCGACGTGCCCTCGGCCAAGGCGCTGACCGCGGGCATCCTCGCCGCCGTCTTCGTCTACTGGGGCTGGGACACCGCCGTCACGGTCAACGAGGAGACCGCCGAGAGCACACGTATCCCCGGGCGCGCCGCGGTCGTCTCCACCGTGCTGCTGCTGATCACCTACGCCCTGGTGGCCACCTCGGTGCAGGCATTCGCCGGAGTCGGCACTTCCGGGATCGGGCTCGGCAACGAGGACAACGCGGGCGACGTCCTCTCGGGGCTCGGCTCCGCCGTCTTCGGCAGCCACGGCCCGGGAATCTTCCTGACCAAACTGCTGATCCTCATGGTGCTGACCTCCTCGGCGGCCTCCACCCAGACCACCATCCTGCCCCTGGCCCGGACGGTCTTCGCCATGGCCGCGCACAAGGCCCTGCCCTCCCGCTTCGCCCGCGTTCACCGCAGATTCCTCACCCCCACCTGGTCGACCGTCGGCATGGGCCTGGCTTCGATCGCCTTCCTGGTTCTGCTGACGGTGATCAGCCATGACTTCCTGGCCGACTCCATCGGGTCGATCGGCCTCGCGATCGCGTTCTACTACGGGCTCACCGGCTACGCCTGCGTCTGGTACTACCGGCGCGTGCTCACCCGCGGCCGCAGGGACTTCCTGTTCAAGGGCCTGCTGCCGGGTCTGGGCGGGCTGATGATGCTCTTCCTCTTCTGCTACGCCGCCTTCGACGTCTACGCCGATCCCGGCTACGGCAAGACGTCCTTCGACCTTCCGATCGTCGGACGGACGGGCGGAGTGACCGTCGTGGGCATCGGTGCCCTCGTGATCGGCGTCGTGCTGATGCTGATCGTCACCCATGAGCACACCACGGCACTCAGACTTCAGCGGAGCCTGCTGCCTGACAGGCTACCGCCGCAGACCGCCGTAGACCTGGCGAGCCGTTACGTTCCGGGCGACAGCCGGACCGGGGTGGGCGGCGACTGGTTCGACGCGATCCCGCTTTCGGGCACGCGCGTCGGTCTGGTCGTCGGCGAGGTGATCGGCCACGGCCTGCGCGCCGCCGCCACCATGGGACGCCTGCGCACGTGTGTACGCGTCCTCGCCCGCCTCGATCTCGCCCCGGACGAACTCCTCTTCCGCCTGGACGACATGGTCCGACAGTCCGCCCGGGAGGAGGCGTGGAAGCCTGGCGCCCCTGGCGCGGCCGGCAGCAAGTCGGCGGATGAAGAGGCGCTCGGGGTCTCGTGTCTGTTCGCGGTGTACGACCCTGTGTCCGGACGGTGCACCATGGCGCGCGCCGGACACCCGATGGCAGTGGTCCTCCGGCCGGGCAGCGACATCGCCACGTGTCCGGAGCTACCGGCGGGCCCGCCGCTGGGAGTGGGCGGTCTGCCGTACGAGAGCACGGAACTCCAGCTCCCCCCAGGCAGCCTCGTCGCCCTCTTCACCGACGGCCTCGTCCAGACCGCCGCCGACGGCCCCGACAACGGACTCGGCCTACTTGCCGAAATCCTCACCCCGTATCCCCGGCCGCTGGAAGAACTCTGTGACCGCGCGATCGCGGCCCTCCTGCCGGGTCCGGCGAACGACGACGCGACCCTGCTGCTCGTCCGCACCCGGATGCTTGCCAAGGACCAGGTGACCGCGTGGGAGTTGCCTCCCGATCCCGCGATGGTCGGCGACGCACGCAACACGTCCACGGAGCAGCTCAGCGCATGGGGCCTGGACGATCTCGCGTTCACGACCGAACTCATCGTCAGCGAGCTGGTCACCAACGCCATCCGCTACACCGCCGGACCGGTCCACGTCCGGCTCATCCGCGACCAGAGCCTCATCTGCGAGGTGTCCGACACCGGGCACACCTCACCCCATCTGCGGCACGCCGAGACGGATGACGAAGGCGGCCGCGGCCTGTTCATCATCGCCCAGATGGCTCAGCGGTGGGGCACCCGCTACACGCCCACCGGCAAGACCATCTGGGTGGAGCAGGCCCTGCCGTCCGGGAGTGTCTAATCAACGGCGGATCTGATGATCAAGGAGATGCGTCTGATGACGGAGACCGTCGTGGAGAACGACCAGGCCGAGCAGGTGGTTCAGGCACCGTCGAGTGCGGTGTCGGACGAGCAGCTTGTTGCGATGCTGGTTGACCGGGCCCGGAACGAGGGGCTGCAGCTGACCGGCGAGGGCGGGCTGTTGCAGCAGCTGGCCAAGAGGGTGCTGGAGTCCGCCGTGGAAGGCGAGATCACTGACCACGTCGGCTATGAGAAGCACGACCCGGCCGGGAAGAACAACGGCAACAGCCGCAACGGTACCCGGGCCAAGACTGTGCTGACCGATGTCGGCCCGGTGGAGGTGAAGGTGCCCCGCGACACCGCCGGCACCTTCGAGCCGCAGATCGTCAAGAAGCGGCAGCGCCGCCTGACCGGCGTCGACGAGATGGTGCTGTCGCTCTCGGCGAAGGGCCTCACCCACGGGGAGATCTCCGCTCATCTCGCCGAAATCTACGGGGCGGAGGTGTCCAAACAGACCATCTCCACCATCACCAAGGTCATGGACGGCATGGCCGAATGGCAGAACCGGCCGCTCGATCGCGCTTGAAATCTATCGGTGGTTGCGAACGCCCCGGAAGGAGAGCGTTCGGATGCCGAAGTACGCCCCCAACAAGATGCCGACCGTGGTGAAGAAGCGGTACTTCGAGCTACTACGGGAGGGGTACAAGGGTGCGGCGGCTGCCCGGGTGGTCGAGGTATGCGCCAGCTGCGGATCGAACTGGTTCATCGAAGCTGGAAGCATGATCGTCCCAGACCCCGGCCCGATATCGCCGCGCTTCCTCACGGTGTCCGGTGCCCTGCCCTTGCCGGAAATCTCGTCCGCGCAGGTCACGCGGCATGCCGGTACTCGTGGATGACGCCGCCGAGCCGGTCGCGTCTTCGTACGTCGAGGCCGACGATACGAGCCGGGTCGGTGATCGGTGTGGGCAACGGGTGGAGAGGGCGGGCGTCGCCGATGCCCTGGTGCGGCCGGTGCGAGTTGTAGAAGCACTCGAACTCGCGCAGGGCGTGGCGCAGGTGGTGCTGGTTCCATATCAACGTGCGGTCCAGGAGCTCTCGCCGGCAGGTCTGCACCCACCGCTTCATGACCGAGTTCATCCTCGGCATCCGGACTCCACTGAGCACCACGGCGATGCCCGCGTCCTTCAAGACCTCGTCGAACAGCGCAGGGAACTTCCCGTCCCGGTCCCGGATCAGGAACCGGGCCCGGCAGCCGGCGTCCTCGAGGTCCATGACGAGATTCTTCGCGGCCTGGGCCACCCAGGATGCGGACGGGTGAGCGGTGGCGCCCAGGATGCGGACCCGGCGGCTGGCGTGCTCGATGACGGCGAACACGTACACCCGCGCTCCGGTCAGGGTGACCGTTTCGAAGAAGTCACAGGCCAGCAGGGCTTCGGCCTGGGAGCGCAGGAAGTCGCCCCAGGTGGTGGAGCTCCGTTCGGGCGCCGGGTCGATCCCGGCCTCCTTCAAGATCTCCCATACCGTGGAGGCGGCCACCTTGATCCCCAGCACGAGCAGCTCACCGTGCACCCTCCTGTAGCCCCAGGTGGGATTCTCGCGCGCCAGGCGCAGCACCAGGACTCTGACCGAGTTCGCTGTCCGTGGCCGGCCCGGACGCTTCGGCCGGGAACGCGCCGCGTGGCGGCGCGTGACCAGGTCACGGTGCCATCGCAGCACCGTCTCCGGACGCACCAGCAGCCGCACCCGTCGCAGCACGTCCCGCGGGAGCCGATGCAGCAACGCCGCCAGGAACGCCCGATCACCCGCGTCGAACCGCGGCCTGCTCCCGCCCAGTTGCCGCTCCAGCACCATGATCTGATGGCGCAACGCCAGGATCTCCACGTCCTTGTCCCGGCCACTCATCGCCAGCAGGCGCAGCAGAGCGAACGCATTCGCCACGCCCAGATAGGCCAGTCGCATCAGCACGATCGATCATGCTGCCGCAGCCGTCAGCAGCCGCGCCAGAGCACCCACCCGAGCGATCGGCGTCAAGATCCCATACACCCCGCACACCGTCCCCACCAGGGCGGATGAGGTATTCGGCAAGGGCAGGGCCCGCGAACTCGCAGCCGCGCTGCACGCGGCGCTGTGTACGGAGACCTTCAGCCTCTGGCCCGTGCCGTCCCCTTGCCCTGAAGCGTCACCGCGACCGGGATTGTCCGGTGCGTCTTGGTGAGGTGCTGGATCAGCTGACGGGTTGGGCGTGGGCCGCGTGCCAGGCGTCCCAGATGTCGCTGCGGAGCCGGCCTCGGTCGGGAACGTCCATGCCTTGTTCCTTGGCCCACTGCCGCACTTGGGCAACCGGCGGGTTCGCGGTCGGTTGCGAGGGATCCGGTCGGCGGCGGGCGGGGACGGCCGGGCGGGACGGCGGCTGGGGCAGCCGGTCGCGGGAGGTGGCGGTGAAGCCGCGGCGTTCGAGAATCCGTCGGCGTTTGTGGTGCATTCGCTCCAGCCAGGGCACATCGGCGTCGAGGTAGTCGTGGGCTTCGACGTGGGACTTCTTCGTCTCGGTGTTCCGCATGATCCGCCCGACCTGCTGAATGACCCGGCCCTTGAAGGAGATCGGACTGGTGAGGAAGAGCGTGTCGAGTCTCGGGGCGTCGAAGCCCTCCCCGGCGAGCTTGTCAATGGCCAGGAGCACCAGCGGGCTGGTCGCCTCGTCGGTCAGGCGGGCGCGGACTCGAGCACGCTCGGCCTGCGGCATGCCGCCGTGCAGGAGCAGAGGTTCGATGCCGTGTGCAGCGAGGGCGGTGGCGAGCTGGTGGAGGTGCTCGACGCGGTTGCTCAGGGCCAGGCAGCACCGGCCGCGCCGGGAGGCGTCGGCGATGTCTGCGGCGATCTGGGTGTTGCGGTCCGAGTTCGCGGCGAGCTCGGTGTAGATGGCCTGGTAGGAGGCGCCGTCCTTGCCCGGCTCGTCGCTGGTGAACGAGGTGGAGTGGACGACGAGGTGCTTGGCGAAGGTGCTGGTGTCGGCGATCTCGTGCCGGATGGTCCCGCACTGCATCGTGATGAGCGGGTCCATCTGATCGGCCCGTTAGGGGGTGGCCGACAGACCGATCCACCGCGCGGCGCGGGCCTTGCGGATCGCCGCCTCCGCGCCCTGCGCGCCCACGGCGTGGCATTCGTCGACCACGACGAGTCCGTAGCCGTCCAGCAGTCCGTCGGGGGCGTCGCGATGGCTGAGAGTCTGCAGCATGATCAGGTCGACCACGTGGCCGCGGCGGTCCTTGCCCGCGCCCAGCGAGCCGACGTGGCCCTCGCCGAGGTCGAGGAACGTGGCGAGCCGGTCCTGCCACTGCGACAGCAGCTCGGAGCGGTTGACGATGATCGCGGTCGGGCTCTGGTGGTGGGCGATCAGCGCGCAGGCCATCACCGTCTTCCCCGAGCCTGGCGGCGCCACGAGCACGCCGCTGGCGTGGTCCTGGACCGCGTCGACGGCCTGGCGCTGGACGTCGGTCAGCTCGCCGGTGAAGCGGGCCCCGATCGGCGGGAGGTCTGGGAGGTCGCTGGTGATCGTGAGTGTGCCGCCGGCGGCGGCGATGAGCTGGGTGGCCTCATCCGCCAGGCCGCGCGGTAGCTTCAGCCAGTCCGGGTCGGTGGCGTCGAATGAGCAGACGAAGCGCGGGGTGTCCCAGGTGGAGTACCGCTGGCTCTGGCGGCGGTAGAACTCCGGGTTGTGGAACGACGCCGCGTGCTTGAGCGCCGCGAGCAAGGCCGCAGGCAGGCCCTTGGTCGAGATGGCGAGCATCGCCGACAGCCGTGCCTCGACGAGGGCAGGCGCCTTGCCCAGGGCGCGCCGGCGGGGCTTGGGCGGCAGGGCCGGCGCGGTCGCCGACGGGCCCGCCTTGACCTCGCCGAGCTTGTCCACCAGTGCCTCGACCTCGGTTGCGGAGAGCCGCTCGATCCGGGACAGGTGTGCGAACTGGTCCGGGTACGGCTCCCAGGTCTGCGGGTCCACGAAGACCGTGGTGCCCTTCAGCCGGGAGACGCCCTGGAGCGGGAGCGCGATCAGGTTGCCGAAGCGGGCGTTGCCCTTCGCATTCGTCGGCAGCAGGTCCTGGGCGGGGAAGAGGCGGTCGTAGCTGGACAGCGTCATCTGCCCGCGGGCGTCGATCGCCCGCCGCAGCAGCGCCATGCCCAAGGACCGGGCTGTGGCCGCGGCGACGGGGGCGGTGAAGAAGGTCCACACGTGCGCTCCGGCCCCGGAGCGGGAGATCTCCACCAGGGCGGGCACGCCAGCGTCGTGGCAGGCGGAGGCGTAGGCAGCGGCATCGCCGCGCCAGTCGCTGCCGTCCTTGCCGTCGAAGTCGACCGCCAGGAGCCGGCAGGTGTCGTCGGCGAGTAGCGGGTATAGCCCCAGGTGGGTCTCCCGGGAGCCGGGCTCGGGGCGGGAGAGGTGGTTGTAGACGGCCCTGTTGGTCAGCGGCCAGAACACCCGCTCGGCGTCGTTCTTGTTCTTGGCGAAGGGGTTGTCCTCGGCGGGGCTCCAGCCCGTCCGGCCCGTCTTCGCGCTCACCCAACGGGTGGCGTAGACGTCCTCGCGGCTGGCGAACAACGCCTGGAACAGCGCGATCTTCGTCTCCGTCCCGGAGGTCGCGTCCGCGTACGGCAGCCCGCTTTCGTCTCCCACGATGGTCGGCGCCAGGGGCTCAGGGAGCTGGGGCAGCACCTGGGTGACCTTGACGGTGGGCATGCCCAGCTGGGTACGCAGCCGCTCATTCTCAGCTTGGAACTCGGCGATCTTCGCTCGCAGTTCAGCGTTCTCCTCGAGCGCCACATCAAGCCGGATGCGCAGTTCGGCCGGGTCGTTGCAGTCGTGCCAGTCCTCCACGCCTCCATGATCCGGATTCGTGTCCGTGGTGGGGCCGTTTTCGACGAGATCCACCCAGTGCCGCGGGCCAAACCGAGCCGGTGTGGCCTTGCCGTTGCCGGAATCCTCGTCCGTGCAGGTCACGCGGCGTGTTCGTACTCGTGGAGGATGCCGCCCAGGCGGTCTCGTCTGCGTACTGCCCTTGCCGAAAATTCATCCATCCTGGTGGGAGCCGTGTGCGAGGTCTGGGGCATCCTGGCTGTGGCTGTGGCACCGGGGCCCTCGTGTGGTTGGCGATCACCGGGGCATGATGATCCGCCATGGTGCTGCGATTGGCCTACTTCGGTGTGACGAACGCGTTTGCGATGCTGCGCTTGCTGTCGGTGAGTGACCGGGACAAGGCTGTCGAGATCCTGGCGCTGCGCCACCAGATCACAGTACTGGAGCGCCAACTGGGCGGGGAGCGGGTGCGGTTCACGCGGAGTGACCGGGCGTTCCTCACCGCGCTGCTGCACCGGATGCCGCGAGATGTGCTGCGCGGGCTGCGGCTGCTGGTGCGGCCGGACACGGTGCTGCGCTGGCACCGTGATCTGGTGGCGCGTCGGCGCGCAGACCGGTCCCGGCCGAAGCGCCCGGGCCGGCCACGGACCGTGCGCTCCGTCCGTGCCCTCGTCCTGCGCCTGGCAAGGGAAAATCCCGGCTGGGGGTATAGGCGCATCCACGGTGAGCTGCTGGTCCTCGGGGTGAAGGTGGCCGCCTCCACCGTCTGGGAGATCTTACGGGAGGCCGGGATCGGCCCGGCGCCTGAACGGAGCTCGAGTACCTCGGCGGACTTCCTGCGCTCGCAGGCCGGGGCCCTGCTGGCCTGCGACTTCTTCGAGGCCGTCACCCTGTCCGGGGCGCGGCTGTACGTGTTCGCGGTGATCGAGCACAGCAGCCGCCGGATCCGGGTGCTGGGCGCGACCGCGCACCCTGAGGGCCGCCTGAGTGGTGCAGGCCGCGAAGAACCTGGTCATGGACCTCGAGGACGCAGGCTGCCGGGCGCGGTTCTTGATCCGGGACCGGGACGGGAAGTTCCCCGCCCTATTCGACGCGGGGATCGAGGTGGTGCTCAGCGGTGCTCGGATGCCGAGAATGAACTCGGTCATGGAGCGGTGGGTGCAGACCTGCCGGCGCGAGCTGCTGGACCGGACCTTGATCTGGAACCAGCGTCACCTGCTCCATGCCCTGCGGGAGTTCGAAGACTTCTACAACGGCCACCGGCCGCATCAGGGCATCGCGAACGCCCGCCCGCTGCACGCCTTGCCCGCGCCGATCACGGATCCGGACGAGATGGCACGCCTCGAGGTACGCAGACGAGATCGCCTTGGAGGCATCCTCCACGAGTACGAACATGCCGCGTGACCTGCGCGGACGAGGAATTCGGCAAGGGCAGGCCGCGACCAGGTCGCCACCAAAGTGAAGAACGGTGAGCTGGGAGCGTTGGCCCAGGCGGTGGCCGACGGCCTGAAGGCGACCGCCACCCGTAGCTCGAAGACCGAGGCCAAGCACCACCCCCTGTTCAAACGGCTGACGAAACGCCGGGACGACTACCTGCGCTGGGTCCACGACCTGAGCCTGCCGTTCGACAACAACGCCGCCGAGCAGACGATCAGAATGGCCAAACTACGGATCAAGGTCTCCGGCTGCCTGCGTACTCTGCGCGGGGCGCAGGACTTCGCCGCGATCCGCACCTACCTGGCCACCGCCACCCGGCACGAGCAGCGCATGCTCGAAGTCCTCGTCCAGGCCATGCGCGGCAGCCCCTGGATGCCCGCCCTCGCCTGATCACCGGTCCCACCAACCGGCGCGATCACGCATGCATCCGGGCCGAGGCACCTATCCAGCTACGAATTCGGCAAGGACAGCGCTCCGGGTCGACCTCACGGGGAGTAGCCTGAGCTGACTCGCCTCAGGCCCGCCAAGCATGATCAGGGAGGTATGCGGTGACCGCCGAGATGGTCGCACCCGCGTGGATGCACACGCAGATCACCGCGGAGCAGTATGACTCCTGGTCCGAGGAGCAATGCGCGGGCATCGAGATCGTGGACGGGATGGTCGTCGTGAGCCCCAGCGCGTCGAAGCGCCACAATCGCCTCGCTCGGTTGATCGCGAATGCCCTGGACGCCGCTGCGGGGCCGGACTGGAACGCCGACACGGACTTCGACGTCCGTCTGCAGGACGTACCGCTTACCAACCGTCGCCCGGACGTCGCCGTGTACCGCGCGGACACGATCGACATCACACCGACCCGGCCGGAGCACGTGTTGCTCGTCGTCGAGGTGGTCTCGCCAGGCTCCGAGACCACTGACCGGGTCGTGAAGGTGGACCAGTACGCCAAGGCCGGGATCCCCTTCTACTGGAGGGTCGAGCAGGCTCCCACCGGCATTCCGCTGGTGTACACCTACCTGCTTGACCCGGCCGGCAAGGTCTATCGCGATGGTGAGGTGTTCACAGGCACGGTCAAGACCGTGGCGCCTTTCACGGTAGAGATCGACCTCAGCGCCCTCTGACCCGCACTGCGTGGTGCACGGTCGAGGCGGCATACACCGGCAGACAGGACAAACCTCAAGGGCTGTTTGCGAAAACCTGCACGTCACAGGCCGTGGATGGGGTTTTCGGCACTCGCACCGCCGCGGTGCCGGGGCCGGCGCCGGGCGGGTACCGAGCACCCCACGAGCCCGCAACTCCCCCAGGTCCGGCAGACGGACACCGGGCAGACCGAGCAAGTCAGCCTGCGCAGCGCGGATCTGCGTGGCCTGAGGACCGGTGCCAAGAGCGCGGCGGGATGTCACCTACCCATGGTACGGACGGCGGCGGAAGGGCTCTTCACCGTCGTACGGCAGGGGCGGCCTGGGCTTCACGGTCGTTGGGCGGGATATGGAACTGGGCAAGGCCGAGCCCGGAGTCGAACAGCACGCGGCGGCCGTGGCTGACGCGGTGTGCGAACTGGTCGACAGGGTGACGCCGACGACCTGGAGCACGGGCGCGGTCGAGGACTCGGCCGACGCCATCGACATGCTCGCCGAGGCCCTCGCGCCGATCGGCCCCGAGACCGCACGAACCCTCGCGGCGGTACCGGCCGCCACCACCGCACTGCGCCGCCAACTCACCCCCGGCACCACCGAGGACGAAGGCGAACCGACCGCACTGACGGACGATCTACTCCGCAGACAGTCGCCCACCGACCAGCACGAGCACCCCGTACACCGGTCACGCCAGCCCTTTGACCTGTGACTTCAAGTTGGCGAAGGCCCAAGAAAGCGCCACGAGGAGAAGCATCACGGGGTGGAGATGTTGCACTCAGGGTGAGCCTCATATGACTGCCCTTCACAGTGACTGGCAGGCACGGCCTCCGCTGCCACCCACAGCCCGAGGCCGAGTGCCGCCAAGACCACGGAGGCAGCTGCAATCCGTAAAGGAAAGGTCCGCCAGGTCCCGCCGTACCAGGTCCACGCGCCCAGCAGATACGCCGCAGGTAACCCGAGGAACACACAGGCCACCAAGAAGACACCCCACCCCGTGCCCGTCATCACGTAACGATGCCCGATCCGGGACATGGTCACCCAGTCCACGAAAGTCGATCCTCGGAACTGGACGGACCCAACAGCCCGACCGCCATCTCCTCGGCGGCCAGTTCTGGGAGCGGCCGGCCGGCCTCGGGCTGCAATGGGCCGCGCAGACCCCGAACACGGTGTAACCGAGGCGGGGGCGGGCGGGGACACCCCCGCCCACCCCCGCAGACAAACCGAAATCCCACGCTCAACCGCACCTACCTGCAGATGTACGGGCAGACCCTGAGCCCGAACGAGGCGAGTCAGACGAGCGCCGGCATTGGGGCAGACCAGTGGCGGTCCCCGATTGGGTGCGCGGTGCGGGCGATGTGGGAACTGGTGGGCGAGAGTCGGAATGAGGACCGACGGCGGCAGGCTACGTTGCCGTCTCCCGACCAACACCGAGGAGCACGTCATGCCCGTGCAGTGCATCCAGACTGCTGGCCAGGAGGCATGCCCGGAGGGCCACTACGCCCTCTACGAGCACGCCAACTACAACACCCCAAGCCCTGGCAAGACCAGCCCCACGAAGGGGCAAACGGTGATCGCCAACGAATCCGTCAGCTCGCTCAACGGCTACCACTCACACGCCGGTCTGACCACCTCGGTGGTAAACAAGACCAAGATGAACCTGGAGCTGTTCATCAATGGCGACTTCGGCGGGAAGTCGATGACCGTGGCGCCGGGCCAGCGCATCGATCAGCTGCCCAAGGAGTTCGACAACGCGGTCTCCTCCGCTCGCCTGAACGCGGTCACCGCGGGCAAGAGCGGCAATCTCATCTCCGGAGCCGTCGGCACCGTCACCAAAACGGCGGCGGGCATCCGTGACACCGCCTACACGGCTCTGGGCGGCCACAACGGCTCCGGCTTGCGATACCAGTTCGTGCAGGCCAGTGGCATGGACAAAGTCGAAGCCAAGGCCCCCGAAGGCCTCATCGTCACCGGCGGCGGCTTCTGGATCCCCGACATCCACAACGCCACGCACGCCTGGGTCACCGGCAACTATCCGTCCTCCGACGGCAAGGGATGGACCGTTGAGGTCTACACCAATCCGGGCTACCCCCGGCCCAGTATCACCGCCTACGCGATCTGCGTCGCCGACGACAACTGACGACGGGGCCGACTGAGGTCGGCCCGTCAGACACTGGCCAATCCCAGTCGACACAAGGGCGTATCTCGTTTGGAGTCGAGACTGATCCGCCCCGGGTTTGATGGAGATCATCAAGACCCGGAAGGATGCCGATCACGGTGGCTCCCCGTAAGTACCCCGACGAACTGCGAGAGCGTGCGACCCGGCTGGCGGTAGAGGCCCGCAAGGACCCGTCCGCACGGACCGGCGCGATCCGCCGCATCGCCGGCGTGTCTGCATGGGCTGCGTGCGCGGCTGACTGGGGAAATCGACTCACTGGATCACTACCTGCCGCCGCCCGTAGCCGAGTTGGCGCGCAAGGTTGCCGGGTTGCTGGAGGAGCCGCAGCCAGCGCCCGCGTGACCGAGGTCGCGGCGTCGTTGGACAGTGCGCCCCGACCCAGGCCCCGGGGAGGTCATGACTGGTTCCCCAGGGCCGTGTTATGTCTGGGGACCGGTCAAGATGCGTCGGCAGCCCGCAGGACGACTTCGGTGTCGGTCAGGGTGAGGACCTGCATGGGGCGGGCGTTGCCATCCTGGAGGACGTAGAGGCGGCCTGGGTGTGCGCTACCCTCCGGGACAGGACCGACCGCCGAAGAGAGCCGGTCCCGTGGGTTGCGCCCCGGGAGGCTCTTGCGCGGGCGCGTTTCGAGCCGGGTGGGTCGGTCAACGGGGTTGCTGGGCAGACTGGCGGCGGTGGTCAGCAGTGAGCGGATCTTGCGTGCGAAGTCGGGGCCGGGCATGGGCAGCTCCATGTCGGGTTCGCGGAGGTAGCCGACGGCGACGGCGGTGGGCACGAATTTCATGAGTTCGGTGACCGCGGCGGAGCGAGGCCGGCGGGCGGCCTGCCCGGCCATGCGCCGCAAAATGCGCAGGAGTGTGCTGGTGGGTGCTGTGTCGACGCGGCCGCGGTGGGAACGGCTGTCGGTGGGGGGCGTGGGTTGGACGTCGTCGGTCTGGCGGTGCCACCACTGGGCGGTGTCGTCCTCTCCCAATGAGAGGTGGTGGAGGTAGAGGCAGTATGCGGCGGCGGCCTGGCCGGCGCCGGCGGCGTACTGCCACCAGAAGCGGGCGCCGTCGTCGGTGTCGGTCAGCTGCAGGACGCAGGCCAGGATCATCGCGCTCGTGGGTTCGGGTACCTGGTCGGTGACGAACGCGCCGACCGCCGTGGCGGGGGTGTTGGTGACCAGGGCCTCGCACAGTGCCCGCAGGTCCTTCGCCGCGGTCGTGTTCGCTGCCTCGCCCGCTTTGACCGGCCGGACGGCGGCGTGTGGGCAGCGGTCGGGGTGGCTGGGCGGGACGACGTCGCGTGGTACGGCGCGGTCGCGGACCAGTAGTGCCCTGGACAGGATTTCTTGAAGTGGTGTCATGTGGCGGGTCCTTCGGTCTCGGGCGGCAGGGTGAGGGCGCTCTGCAGGAAGCGGTAGGCGTGACGCTCGTCGGACCGTACGGCGGCCAGTGGCACGCCGAGGAGATAGGAGGCCTTCTCGGCGGTTGCGCCGCAGAGGTAGCGGAGCACCATGACGTCGAGTTGAGCATCGGGGAGTCTGCTGATCGCTTTGAACAGCTCGAGGCTTTCCGTCACCTGTGCCATGCGGCCGGCCGAGGAGCGGTGGCCGCGCAGGGCGACGGTGTCGAAGACCGCGTTCTCCATCTCGGGGAGGTTGTCGCGGTAGGTGGCCTTGGCCATGACGGTGGCCCGCAGGATGTTCCAGGCGTAGCGGCGGATGTCGGGGCTGGCCAGGGCGTCGTCCCAGGACAGCCAGAGGGTGGCGAAGGTGTCTTCGACCGCGGCTTTGCACGGCTCATCGCGGAGGAACACCTGGGCGTAGCAGTGGTAGTCGACTTCCATCATGTGCCGCAGAGCATCGTGTTCCAGGGGTGGTCCGCTGCGGGTGGTAGCCGAGGTGCCCTCGCTGGACCGTTCGATCCATTCCCGGGTTTTGCCGATGTCGAGGGCCGCCTGCCGCCACAGCCGGTACAGGGGCCAGTTGGGGATGTCCAGGGCGAGGGACAGGCGGTGGATGACCTCCCACCGCGGGTAGTTGCCTACGCCGCGCAGCAGCTCGGAGAGCTTGGACTTGGCCAGCAGGACGTGATCGCTGAGATCGCTGAGGGTGCGGCCGCTGGTGATGTAGCTGCATCGGGTCGGGCCCAGCCAGGCCCGGTGGGTACTGACCACGTTGTCCGCGATCGGACCGAGCTTGCGTCCGGGGCGTACCGGTGTCGGCCCGGGGGCCGGCGCCGGTGACTCAAAGGGCGTTGTCACGAGGCGCCGTCCTCCTTGTCGGGCGCCGCCGGCATGCGGTTCCCCGGCCTCGTCGCGTTGCGCGAGCGGGTCGCACGTACGACCTGCTGCACCGTCAGTCCGAGTACAGGGGCCAGCGTGGCGATCAGGGCCTCGTGGCCTGTCATCACCATCGCCGTGCTCCAGCCGAACACCACCATCGTGATCAGCACGAGCGCGATCACTATCGTCCTGGTGTCCATCACACTCCTTGATGTCATGCCGCAGCCATCCGGAAGCCACGTCAAAGGGACCTCTCAACAAGCGGGTGCCGAACCGCTGTTGAGGAGCCTCAGCATGGACCGACGAGAACGCGCTACGCCACGTGATCAAGGAATCACGGAACATTAGGTTTCACGAGGTGTCGGGTCAGGACCGCCCTGTGACCACTCCAGCCCACGTAGAAGCCGGTACAGGAGGCAGGTTGGGTGAAGTTCCCAGTTCTCCTTGCAATCCCCACCGCGACCCCGTCATATGGAGACAGGACACTTCGGTGTCTCCCTTCCATCCGGAAGAGGCGCCCCCCGTGCCGATAACCAAAGGGGCGCGCGCCAGACCGTTCCCGCCTGGCCTGAGTTGGAGGCCAGGCGGGAACGGAGCGTCCGAACGGACGCGACGACCGTAGCGCAGGCCACTGACAACGCCCCGGTTCCCGCTGGCGACGGCCCTGACCGCTTGATCCGGCGGTGGCGCTACCGCTGGTCGGGCCATGCGGCCAGCACCTCGTTGGTCTCTTCGTCGGTGAGAGTGAGCCGGGCGCCGGGCACGCTGCCGTACTCGCCGATACAACCGGACCTAATGGCGGGGAAGGCTGTGGCGTTCTCGTTCGGGTGACATCGCGCATGGGGGACCGTTTCTGCTGGTCATTGCCCCTACATGGTCAAGAATTCCTGGTGGCGCTCTGCCGTGACTACGGCCGCTGCGGCTGCCGCAATGCTCGTTCCGGCAGCGACCGGAGCAGCCGCATCTGTCACTCCTCAACTGCCTTCCGCGGCCACGTCGACCCGCGCGGCGACGCTGCCGGAGCCGCCGCCCGTCGGCGTAGCTCGTACGGAGCTGTCCGGGCTGCATGTGGAGTCACCGCATTCGATGAACGGCTACAGCCGGGCCAAGTTCCCGCACTGGATCAAGCAGTACGGGGAATGCGACACCCGCGAGGTCGTCCTCGCCCGCGACGGCCAGGACGTCAAAGAGGACGAGATGTGCCGGGCCATCTCCGGCACGTGGTACAGCGAGTACGACGGCGAGACGCTCACCGAGTCCGGTCGGCTCGACATCGACCACGTCGTGCCCCTGGCCAACGCCTGGCGCTCCGGCGCCGACACATGGACCACACCCAAGCGCAAGGAGTTCGCCAACGACCTCGTCCATTCGCAACTGATCGCGGTCTCCGCCCGCAGCAACCGCCAAAAGGGCGACCAGTCCCCCGATCAGTGGGCACCCTCCAGGCACGGCTACTGGTGCACCTACGCCCGGGCATGGGTGGACGTCAAACACGTCTACCACCTCAACGTCACCGAACCCGAGAAGGGCAAGCTGAACGAGATGCTGGACACCTGCGCACAGTGAACACTCCCCAGCAGCCGACGCTGACCAGCCAGGTCACCGCCGGCCCCGGCGGGGCCATGACCATTGAGGTCGGGGTCATCACCGGCGACCTCACGGTCACGACCACCGACACCGGCAACGGCACCGCCGCCATCAGCGTCCAGTACACGGATGCCGACGAGTGGTACGAACTGGAAGGCAGCCCCGTACCGGTCCCCGGAGACGGCCTTGCCGCAGTCCACCAGGCCGTCATCAAGGCCATCCTCGCGGGCGGCGCAGCCTGCGCTCCCGGCCCAGGCCGGACGTAGGTCGGGAGCAATCCCCCTCCACTGCCAGACCGGGAGAGCAGCCGCAGCGTGCAGCTGTCGCAGCGGAGGGGCTCCGCTCCAGCTCGGCCGCGATCGTCCGCAGCGACACCTTCTCCCGGACCCGGTCGGCGATGTACAGCCGTTCGTCCTGCGTCAGGTACCGGGCTCCCGAGACAACGCGCTCGCCGCGGACAGTCCAGGCGTCGCGAGCGGGCGTCTTCTTCGAGGGCGCCCGCCCGTTCCGCCACCGCTTCCCGGTCCGGTAGTTGATACCGACCACGCGGCAGGCTTCCTGACTGCTCAGTTCCGGCGGCCGGGCCCGCCCGCCTCGAGGAGGCACCCCGATGACCGCTCTATACGCCGATCTCGAGGTGGCGCGCACCCTGCCCGCCCACCCCGCCACCATCACCGCCCTCGACGGCGGCAGCGGTGAGCCGTTCCAGGCGCTCGCCGACCGCATCGACAGCTTCGAGCCCGGCACCCTCGACCGTGAGCTGTTCCTGACCAAGCTGCTCAAGTCCGTGCCGGAGCTGCAGGCGTACCTGGCCGAGCTGCGCCGGTACGACGCGAACACCCTCAAGGAGTCCGGGGTGGCTTCGTACACCGAGCAGTCGAAGTACCTCACCGACCACGGCTACCCGATGAGCCCGAACAGCGTGTCGAACATGGCGCGCGGGGTCTTGTCCGGGAAGGACATGGTCCGTAAGGGGACCGCGGCCGCGCCCACCCGGACGAAGAAGACCACCGCGAAGAAGACCTCGAGCAAGGGCGCCTGACCGCTCCGAGCCTTCGGCACGGCACCGGCGAGAACATCGCACTCCCCAGAGAGAAGAGGCCCTCATCCCCTACAGGGAAGAGGTGTCAGCGTCGGTCCCCGGGCTACCCATGGCATCTGACCTGCGGAAACAGCGATCACCACACCATCGGCGCTGGTACCTACGCCGGTACTCATGCTGGTACCTATGCCGGTACCCACGCCGGTACCCACGCTGGTACCTCCTCCGGTCTGCCGGCGGTACTCGCCCGGGCCCCTGATGAGAGCCGGCACGAGGCCCGGGCTGACGGCGCGGTCACAGGGAGTCGGCTGCCAGGTTCGCCAGCTCGATGCGCTCGAGCAGTTGCTCGTAGGTGTGGACGCGCCAGTGCCATTCGCCGTTCTCGTATTCGGCGCGTACGTACAGCGGCGCCTCGTCGCCCACCTGGCGGGCCTGGCTGAGGGCGAGGGTCAAGTCGAGGTGGAAGAACGGCGGCAGCTCTGGCACGGTCTCTTCTCCGCTGTGCTCGGGGTGATTGACCAGCACCGCCGAGGCGCCGAGGCCGTCCATTCCCGGACTGGTGACCAGGGCGATGACTGCGCTGCCGAGGTCGTCACGCGTTTGGAGGTAGCGCGTGCGGATGTCCTCGGCCCTGATCAGGGAAATGGTGGCACTGCTCCGGCGGGTTCCGGCTGTCTGCCAGGCGTCCGTGTTGTGGGTGGCCACCCATACTTCACCGGCCAAGGCAAATCCCCTCTCTGTGATGAGACTTGAGGCGACCCTATCCGTCCGATGATGCGTGCCGTCCTTCTGGATGAAGGCCTGGCTACCGTCACGAGGATCTGACTGGCCGTTCGGGACGGGCTGCGCCCGAGCGGGCTCGGGTACTCGGACGTCGCGGTCGTGGAGGTCGGCATCGACGAGCCGGCGTGGGCCTGGGCGTGGTGGTCGGTGACCGGGATGGCGCCTTCTGCTGATGCTTCGTCCCCGCGGCCCGCGTCGGACTCTGCGTATGGGTACGCCGCAGGCCAGTCTCTCGCGCCGCGCAGGGAAGATGCCCCGATGCAGGTGGCTCCCTGCCTTCGTGCTCCTTGCGGATGCCCGGGGCGGGTGTGGATACCCCCATGCCGGCGACTCCGGTGATTTTGCGGATACCCCCGTGTGACCTGCGACATCTCCCGCTCTAGGGCAAGCGGTTGGGCAAGGAGTGGTGGCGATGGTGCACGGCAGTTGATCCGAGAGGAGCCCTGCCGTGGACGCCGCGTGGGACGTGAGTGTGTTCAGCCGCCTGAACATCGAGTGGGAATGGGTGTGCGCCCAGAGCGGCAACGCGCAGCGCGTCCGCGGCTGGCTGGTGGACGCCGCTGTTCTGAAGGCCGCCGAGGCACCGGAGGATCTCGGCGCGCTGCTTGACGTGCTGGAGGAGCGGTCGCGGCGGGAGGGCCACCCGTTCTCGGACGTGTGGCTGGGCCTGCTGCTCCAGCGTGCCGGACAGGGTGAGGAACTGGCCGCGCGGGTGGTGGTGCAGGCCATGCTGCCGGCTGCGGTGCGGATGGCAGCCCGTTCGGTGCGGACGGGCGAGGAGTTCAGCGAGATCTACCAGGTCGTGGCCGCTGCGCTGTGGCAGGCGGTGCGCTCGTATCCAGCCCAGCGGGCGGCGTGGCAGGTGGCACGGCATCTGCGGCTGGAGATGTGGCACCACACGTCACGGGACCTCAAGCGGGAGTTCGCCTCCTCGGGCGCGCTGCTGGACGAGCGGGTGGCGGCGGGGCTGATGGCTGACTGCGACCCGGTCGCGGAGGCGCATGCAGGTCTGCTGGAGGCCGCGGCGGCCGAGGCCGGTCTGGTCGGAGGTGTCGACGGGGCGCGCGGGGAGCTGGTCGAGCTGCTGGTGTGGGCGCTGGATCAGAAGGTGCTCTCGCACGATGCGGCGGCGGCGATCGCGGACCACTACCGCGAGGACGGGCCGGACGACCGTACGGCGGCGCGGGCAGCAGGGATGAGCCCGGCGGCCGTGCGGCAGCGGCGCAGCAGGGCCGTGCGCCAGTTGCGTGACGCGGCCCCCCGCTGGGCGGTGGCGGCGTGAACCGGGCCGAGTTTTCGGAAAGTTCGGGCTGTCCTGTCACATCGGGCGGGCGGCGGCTCCCCTTCCTTGCGCGTACGGGCGTGGTGCCCGTGAGCGTGATCGGCGCTGGGAGAGGAGCGGCGAAGCCGGTGGAGATGGACCGTCAGACACAAGGTACGGACGGCGGTGTGCCGTCCGGGGCGCAGGAGGAGCGGCTGCGGCAGCTGGCGGCGATCCGCCGGCGGGCCACGAGGGTGGCCGTTGCGCTGGTGCGGGAGCCGTTCTCGGCCTCCACGCACGAGCAGATGCGGGCGTTTGTCGCCGAGGACGCCGACGAGGCGCTCGCGCTGGCCCAGGAGCTGGTCGCGCTGCCGGAGGACGTGCTGCGGGGGTGGATGGACCGGCTGTGCCGCGACGGTCGGCGGGTCGAGGGTCCGCGCCGTGCGGGCACTGCGGGCGGCTGGGTCGCCGGTGGTGAGGGGGCTGCCGGATGAAGGCGTGGCGCAGGTCGCCGGGTGAGGCGGACCAGGAGTTCGGGGACCAGGTCCCCGAGGAGTACATCGCCGAGGAGGGGTTGGGTGGGGAGCAGGCCGGGTGGGTGACCGTGTCCCCGGGGGCGGTGGCCAACGTGAGTGCGGTGCTGCGGTGGGGGGCGTGGCTGCTGCTGATCGCCGGTCCGCTGTTGGCGGTGGCCGCGTTCCTGCGCCCCGTCGCCTCCGTGGGGGCACCGGCGCCGGCGCCGAAGGCCTCGGTGGTGGTGCGGGATACGGCGGGGCCGGCCGGGTTCGCGCAGCTGTATGTGGCCGCGTATGTGGAGGCCGGCAAGGGCACTGAGGCCTCCCTTGCGCCGTACTACCCGCTGATGCGCGACATCTCGCTGCAGGCGGAGCCCGGCGTGCAGCACGCTGAGCGTCTGGCGGCGGTGCGGGTGATGCAGGCGTCGCCGGGCTACTGGTCGGTGACCGTGGCCGCCCTGGTCACCTCCTCGTCGAAGGCTTCCGCCACCTCGGACCAGACCGCGCAAGGCGGGGGCCAGGACGAGGCGAGTGCCGGTCCTGTGCTTCGCTACTTCCAGGTACCCGTCCAGACCGCCGGGACCGGTGGTGGGTATGAGGCTTCCGCACTGCCGGCCGAGGTCGCCGCCCCGGCCACGAGTGGTGCGATGCCGCAGCTCGATTACGGCACGCCTGTTCCGGCGGACACGCATGACCCGGCGGTCGCGACGATCAGCGAGTTCCTGGCCGCGTACCTGACCGGCGGCGGGGAGCTGGACCGCTACCTGTCCCCCGGCACCGAGCTGACCTCGGTCTCGCCGGCCCCGTACACGAAGGCCGCGGTCACGCAACTCGCCGAGCAGGGCGGCGACTTCACCGCGAACGCCCCAGCCGCCGAAGGCGCGCGGCGCGAGCTGCTCGTCGACGTCGCCGCGACCGGAGCCGACCGCCAGGTCAGGCCCCTGACGTATGCCCTCGCGCTCAAGGCGCGCGCAGGGCGCTGGGAGATCGCCGCCGTGGACGCGGCCCCCCGCCTGAACACCACGAAGGAGAACCAACAGTGAGCAACATCGTCATGGCCGTCGACACCCTGACCAACGTCAAGCTGATCGGCGCCGACGTCAAAGACATCCTGATCAATACCGTCACGCCCATCCTCGGCATCTCGTTCGTGCTTCTGACCTGGCGAGAGACCAAGTCCCCGGTCAAGACGTTCGTCGCACTGGTTGCCGCAGGATTCATCTGGTGGGGCGTCGCCGACATGACCATCCTGCGCGACCAGACCGGCGAGACCTGGAACCACAACGGCACCAAGGCGGCCGCCCAGGTCACCGCCCCCGTCGCCACCAGTGGTGAAGACCGGTGAGCACGCCTGAGACGACAACGTCGGCAGACGGTGCGGACACCCTGGTCGGCCGCTGCTACACCAAGGCGCGCCGTCACCCGCTGGTGATCGGGCGGTGGCCGGGCGGCGGTGTGCTGTGGGGCGGCCCGTACTCCGTGCCGCAACTGATCGTCATGGTGGGCTCGTTCGTCGCCCTGATCCTCTTCAGGCCCCTGTGGGCGCATTTCGGGGTCGTGCTGAACGTGATGTTCGCCTTCGCGGTGCCCTACGCGCTGGGCTGGACGGTACGTCGGCTGACCGTAGACGGCCGCAATCCACTCGCGGCCGCCGGCAGCGTTCTGGGGCTGCTGGCCGCGCCGTCCGCTGGTCGGCTCGGCGGGCGACCGCTGAAGACGCTGGACCGGGCCCGCCCGGTGCGCGGCGTGTGCACCGTCACCTGGCAAGAACCTGCTGCCCTCCTCCGGTCCCCGGTCGTCGGCCGGCCCACGGTGCAAGCGGGCGGCACTCGGGCGTTCGTTGGCGAGCTGGGGGCCGGGAGCGCCGGGGCGGAAGCGGTGGTGGGGGCGGCGAGGCCGCGGGTGCTGTCCGGGGTGGGCGCGCTCATCGCGGCACGGGCCGCCGGCAGTGGACACGAGATCGAGAAGGGCTGAGTTCAGCGATGCAGATTCCGGTGCGGCACCTGAGCGGGAACGTGCTGTGGACCGTCCACGGCCAGACCTGGGCCATCTGGCGGGTCGAGGGCGAGGGCCAGGCGCACGTGTCGCGCCGCGCGAAGATGCAGCGGCTCGCCCTGATCGAGTCGCTGGTGAAGTCGTTGCACGGGGAGGCGATGCTGCTGAGCCTGTGCCCGCAGGTCAACCCGGCCACCGTGGTGGAACGGATGATCTCCGGGATCGACATCGACGCCTCACCGGCGTATGAGCAGGTGGCGCACCGCACGCTGGACCAGCTCGAGCAGCTGGAGCTGACCGGGCGGACCGACTGGCTCGCTGTTCCGCTGCCCACCTCCCGGCGCCAGGCCGTCGCCGACGCGATCAGCGCGGCACGGTCCGAAGCCGCCCTGCAGCTGGGCCTGCTGCCCGCTGCGATCGGCGTGCGCGAGGAACTCGCGCGGCTGACCCAGGCGGCGGACCTGGCGGCGTCGTGGCCGTCGCTGCTACGGCTGCGGCCGGCCACCGAGGCAGAGATCCTGTGGATCTACGGGCACGCCACGCGGCGCGGGCTGATCGAACCGCTACTGCCCGAGCCCGGTCAGCAGCAGGTCCGCGGCCGCGGACGCGGCGCGGCAGCGCTCGGCCAGGCGGTGCTCGTCGAGGGAGGCCACCGCCTCGTCCTCAACGGCGCCGATGACGAGGGCGGCGCTCCGGCTGCGGGGCGGGGCCGCCGCGGGCGGCGGGCGCGTTCGGGGCAGCGGGCGGCCAGTCCGTTCGCCCGCCGGTGGCTGGAGGTGACCACCAAGTTCGGTCCCTCCTATCAGGCGCTGCTGGCGTTGGCCGAGATGCCCGAGTCCTTCTCCTTCCCGGGCAGTGAATTCCTCACCAGCCTCGACCAGTTCCCCTTCCCCGTGGACTGGGTGGTGCGCCTGGCCGTGGAGGACGGCGCCAGTGCCGAGGCCAAGTCACGCCGCCAGGCCCGCGAACTGGCCGGTCAGTACAGCGAGTACGACGGCGAGATGGCCGGCGTGCCCGCATCCGTGGACAAGGCCGCCGAGAACCTGGCCGAGTACCGCGACCGGCTGACCTCCTCCAAGAGCGAGGTGGAAGTGAGGGCCATGGGTGCGTTCGCCGTCTGGGGCGGCACCCCGGACGAGGCCGAACGCCGGGCAGCGGAGTTGCAGAACTACTTCGCCGGGGGCGAGTACACCCTCGCCCGTCCGCGCGGCGAGCAGGAGAACCTCTGGTACGGGATGCTGCCCGGTGCCCGCACCCCCAGGGTGATGGCCCAGTACGCCCAGTTCCTCATCGCCCGCGACTTCGCGATGTCCGGACCGTTCTCCGGCAGCTCCCTTGGCGACGACACCGGCCCCCTGTACGGGCTGCAGCTGGCCGGCGGCGGGATCCGCCCGGTGCACGTGGACTTCACCCGCGGCCCCCGCAAGAAGACGTCCGCATCGGCTGCCTTCCTCGGCGAGCTGGGAGCCGGCAAGTCGTTCGCGATGAAGGCGGCCGTGTACTGGGTCCTGGCCGCCGGCCGGCGCCTGGGGGTGCCGGGCAGCCGGGGCCGGGCGGTGATCGTGGACCGCACACCGCAGCAGGAATGGGTGCGCTTCGCCTCCGCCTGCCCGGGCACCACCCAGGTCATCCACATCACCCGGGACGCGTCCGTATCCCTGGACCCGCTGCGGCTGTTCGCGGGCAAGGAAGCGCAGCGGTTCACCGAGAGCTTCCTGACGCTGCTGCTGGGCATCTCGCCCATGGAGGACGACGGCGCCGCACTCAGCGAGGCGATCGAAACCGTCCTGGCCGGCCCGAACCCGTCGATGCGGGTACTCGCCGAGGAACTCGCCACACGGGGAGCGGAGGACCCGGCATCCAAGTCGGTTGCCCGCCGACTGATGGCAGTCAAGCGCAAGGACCTGGCGCGCGCCCTGTTCGACGAGACGCTGCCCGTCGTCCAGGCCGACGTTGCCGACACCGTCGTCTTCTCCGTCGCCTCACTCACGCTGCCCAAGAAGCGCGAGCTGGAAGGCGACCGGCTGGCCAAGCTGGAATGGGAGAAGATCTTCGGCCGCGCCGTGATGTACCTGATCGCCGCCCTGTGCAGGAAGATCGCCTTCGAGCGGCGGGAAGAATTCTGCACCGCGGTGTGGGACGAGTGCTGGTGGCTCACCTCCTCGCCCGAGGGCCTGGAGCTGCTGATCGAGCTGCTGCGCGACGGACGCAAGCACAACGCCGGCGCGCTGTTGGGCTCGCATGATCCGTACGACTTCGGGATCAGCGACCCAGAACTCGGCACGATCGTGCGCGGCCTGCTCCCCAGGCGTCTGCTCTTCCGTCACACCGACGCGGTCCTGGCCCGCCGCAGCCTGGAGTTCCTCGGCCTGGACCCGAACGATCCCGACCTGGTCACCGAGGTCACCACCCACCTGTCCCCGATCAACGTCTCCGACGAAGAACAGGCCGCGCGCGCCGGTGAGTGCCTGCACCGCGACCTGCTGGGCCGGATCGGCGGCATGCAGGTCCTCATACCCCACGATCCGAAGGTGACGGCCGTCATCCACTCCGACCCCGAGGCGGCGATCGCCGCATGACCAGAAAGGCGGCGCCCTCCAGGTCGCGGACGAAGGCACTCACAGGACAGGCACGTACGCGGGCGGGCCGCTGGCTTACGCCCGGCCGCCTGTTCGCCGCCGGCATCGGGCTCCTGCTGGTCACCACGGCCATCTCACTGCTGCTGGCCGGCACCGCAGGCGCCGCACCCACCCCCTCACCGTCGCCCTCGCCGTCCCTGTACCAGCCGGGCCTGGAGACTCCCGTCCCCGGACTGCTGCATCCTCCCTCCCCCACCGTCCCGGCCCCCGCTGCCTCTGCCAGCTCCGGGGTGGGTACGGCCGGCGGTGGCCACGACACCAGCAAGGAGACACAAGCGCAGAAGAAGGCCCGTGAGGAGGCGGAGAAGAAGGAAAAGGCGAAGAAGACCCTCGATGCATGGAACAAGCGGGTCGAGCAATACAAGGCTGACCGGCGCAACGGCGGTGTGCTGTCAGCGTTCGAGGTCACCGACCGCGACGGCAACCCGGTCTCCTCCTACCGCGTCTACGGCGACACCGGCAGCTGGTCGGACTGGGACCTCAAGATCGAGAGCTTCCTCGTCGACGGGATGTTCCTGGAAACCAAGTACGGGGTGAGCTTCGCGTGCTTCGTGCTCGCCTGGTCGCTGGCGTTCAAGATGGCCGGGCTGCTCCTCAAGCCGGCACTGACGGTCTCCAACGCCCTGTATGCCAACGTCATCGTGCAGATCGGGCTGCCCGGGCTGTGCCTGACCTACGCCGGCACCGTGGCCGCCTGGCATCTGATGTTCGGACGCCGGGCACGCGGCTGGGGCGAGGCCGCCGCCTCCCTGGTCATCTCCGCGCTCGCCATCACCACCCTCGCCGCGCCGCCGCAGATGCTGCTGTCCGAACAGCACGGCGCCGTCGGCAGCGCCCGCAGCCTCGCCGTCGACGTCGCCGCCCTGATCCTCGACAACGAAGAAGCCATCCACACCCCCAAGACCACCACCAACGGCGGCATCGACGACTCCGTCCCCGCCGGTACCAGCGCCGGCGCACAGGTCCGGTCGAAGGCGTCCGCGCTGGCCCGCCCGATCACCGACGAACTCGTCGACGCCTTCGTCGTCAGGCCCTCCGAGCTGCTGTCGTACGGGCAGACCTTCGACGGCAAGTGCGCCCAGCAGTTCCGCGACTCCCGCATCCAGCAGGCCGTGGCCGACCAGTGGCTCGACGACGCCCTGAACGCGGGACCGAACGCCGCGCGCAAGAACATCCCGTGGCTCGGCGACACCATCGGCGACATCATGCAGGGCGCCACATTCGGCGCCAACGAGATAGTCAAGGAGAAGGTCAAAGCCGTCGGCCCGATCGCGAAGTTCGAGAAGGCCTGCGTCAAGGGCGATGTGACATCGCTGAAGAAGGCCTCCATGGACAAGGTCGGCGGTGCCTTCTTCGTGATGCTCGCCTCCCTGCTGGTCTGCCTGTTCATCATCGTCGTCGACTGGATGTTCCTCTACGCGCAGATCTGCATCGCCAAGGAAGCGATGATCGCCAAGTGCGCGCTGGCCATCGGTGTCCTGCCCGGTCCCGGACGGTCCTGGCTGTGGAACCGGGCCATCACCGTCCTGCGCTACCTCGGACTGATGGTGCTGGCCGTCGCCTCGCTTGCCGTCCTCATCGTCGTCGTCAAGGCGATCCTCAACGCGCCCGAGAGCGACCTGCCCGGCGGCGTGACCATCCGGTTCGTCGTGCTCGACATTGTGACGATCAGTGCGTTCAGGTACCGCAGACAGCTTGTCCGCAGCGGAGAGGGTCTCGCTCTGCGCGCCCGGGCCCGCCTGGGCAGCAGCGTCTTCGGTGGCGGCACCCCCGTCGATCCGGGCCCTCCGCCTCCCCGGCGACGCAGCCTCGGGCGCCGGCTGCTGACCGGCGGCGTCATGCTCGGCGCGCTCGCGGCCAGCGGCGGCGCCTACGGCTACGCCCGCGGCAGCACCGCGCTCGCCACCCGCCTCGCCCGGGGCACCGGCCGCATGATCGGCGGCACCGCCCGCCTCGCCGCGGGCGGCACGCGAGTAGCCGTCAGGGGCGGGTTGGCACTTGGCAGGGCCGGCCTGATGTCCACCGTGGGACTGCCGGTGTACGGGCCGCGCGCCGCGCGCCGCACCGGCGCGGCCCTGGCTGCCGTCCCCGGACGTGTCACCGGCACGGCCCAGAACCTCCAGCAGCGCCTGGCCGGCATCCACCAGCAGTACGCTCCGCCCGCCCAGCAGTTCGTCGGCGAGTACGTGCACAATCTGCGCAGCTTCGGCCGCCTGATGCGCGGCCGGCGCCCGCTCGGCCCCTACACCCCGCCCCGCCAACCCACACCCGGTCCGGCGGCAGCAGGACGGCGGCGGGCCACGGCGCCTGCGGCCACGCGGCCGCCGAGGCCGACCCCGGTGGCCGCTCCGGCCCCGGCCCGGCGTCGTCCGGTGCCACCGCGCGTTGCGCAGCCGGCCGCCAGCCCGGCACAGGCGGCGCTCCAGGTGCGGCTGCACCGCATCCGCAACCGCCCGGCCGCCCCGGCCCGAAACAGCGTCCGCCCAGCGCCTCCTACACCCGCGGTACGGCGCACTCCGCCGCCTGCTGGGGTGCAGCCGTATCAGCCTGCCCCGCGGGTCACTGGAGCCCCGCGGACCTACACCGCTGAGGATGCGGCGGCGTTCCGGCGTTACCGGGCCGAGCAGCACCGCCTGGCAGAAGAACGCCGCGCGAATCAGCCCTCGCAACCCAGCGGCCCTAGTACCTTCTTGCCCGACGAGCCGTCATGACGGGCGCTCGCAAGGCACTGCTCACCTCCACGACAGTGCTGGCCCCCGTTGCGTTCGTCCTGGGCATCTGCATCCTGTTCGTCGCCGCCGTGGCCGGCGGCGCGGCCGAGCACCAGGGCGAGGGCGGCGACGGTACGGCTCTGGCCGGGCAGGGAGTGCCCGCCGAGGTGAACGGGGTGGACGCGGTCATGCTCACCGCCTACGGCCGCGCCGCCCAGCAGGTCACCACGCTGCGCCCGAAGTGCACCGGGATGCGGTGGTCGGTGGTCGCCGGAATCGGCGAGGTCGAATCCACCCACGCCGCCGGCCACACGATCGCCGCAGGCGGCGACATCACACCGCCCATCATCGGGCCCCGGCTCGACGGCAGCGGCACCGGCGGCAACACCACCCCCGTCCGCGACACCGACCAAGGCCGCTTCGACGGCGACACCGTCTACGACCGGGCGGTCGGCCCCATGCAGTTCCTGCCCTCCACCTGGGCCGGCATCGGCCAGGACGGCAACAACGACGGCATCAAGAACCCCAACAACGCCTTCGACGCCGCACTGACCACCGCCGTGTACCTGTGCGGCACCGGCACCAGCGACCTGAGCAACGACGCCCAACTGCACACCGCAATCCTGCGCTACAACCACTCCGGCGAGTACGCGGACAAGGTCATCGGCTACATCCACCGGTACGACACACTCGCCCCCGCCGTCACCACCGGCAACACCGACGTCGGGGGGACCGCGGGCGCTGTCGTCGCAGCCGCGCTCAAGGAGCAAGGCATCCCGTACGTATGGGGCGGCGGCGACACCAACGGCCCCACCAGCGGCGGCTTCGACTGCTCCGGACTGATGGTCTACGCCTTCTACCAAGGCGCCCACATCACCCTGCCCCGCACCTCCCAGGAAATGCGCAACGTCGGCACCAGCGTCTCCCGCGACCAGATGCAACCCGGCGACCTGATCGTCTTCAACAACGACGGCAACTGGGGCCACGTCGGCCTCTACCTAGGCAACGGGCAAATGGTCAACGCACCCCGCCCAGGCAAAAATGTAGAGACCACTGCCGTTTCGACGGGCTATTGGACCCGCTACGACTGGGACGTCAGGCGCGTCCTGTAGCCAACCGGCGCCGGTAGCCCGGGGTTGGAGACTCGTCCGTCCAGCGTCACATATGGAGATCGATCGTTCCCTTGATCGCCTGGCGGGTCACCCTCCCGGGTGGACTCAAGACCACTGCCGCTCTCACCAGTTCAGCGGCAGGATTACAGCTAGTGACACTGACCGATGTCGCCAGAGTGTCGATGAGTGCCGGTCGATACGTCACGCACCCGGCCACGCACAGGCGTCCCTGGCCGGTTGGCCGCCCCGACGCGGTAACGGCCAGTGGCCGCTGCGCTCGGCCAGCCATCGGTTCGGCCATCCGGCCGCCGTCGGCCGCACACGGCTGTGGCCGGTCGTGGCCGGCGCTGTCCGGCCGTGGCCGGTGGCCGACACGGCTGGGACCGGTCACCGGCCAATGGCTGCCCCCGGCGAGTAGCCGTCCTTCCCCGGGCAACGCCCGCGAGTGAGTTCCTCCTGCGCACCGCATGGATACCCACGGACTGAGCTGCGGGTATCCACAGTTGAAGGAGTGGGTATCCAGGCGGGGCAAGGGGTTGGGTATCCGTACGGTGCCAGCACTTCCAAGACCGGATGCCCTCAACCAGAACAGCGGCCAACGCCGCCGACGGGCAGTCGGCCACAACCTGGCCGCCGGTCATGGATACGAGGCCAAGGACGGTGTGGCCAAGATCGTGAGCGGTCGGGCAATTCGATGAAGTCGTGGACCGTGGCCGCTGGCATGTAGCACGGGCCGAGGAGAACAGGGCGCGGCGGGGCCCGGTGTACGGACTGACCGGTCCAACCGACGCCACCTCCGCCTGTCGGCCACGCTCACTCTTCGTGTCCTGTTCACCTTCGATGCCATCGCTCTCGCGGAGGACGGCAGCCAGGTCCGCAGGCAGTGGATGGCCGAGGAGCGTGGCGCAGTGGAGCAGGGGAGACTCCGGCGCAGAGGCCTGGAAGACGGTCGTGCCGGGCAGGGCCGCGATGACGTCTGCGGATCACCCGCACTCGGGCCGCGATCGCCGACCGGCACTGAGCCCAGGTGCTCGCGGCGTGGCGGTCGGCAACCGTGCCGTGGTTTGACAGGGCCCCGAAGGGAGCACGACGCTTGCGATCGTCTGAGAGGCGAGAGGGGTCCGAGCGTGTGGCTGCAGCCGAGTGCAATCCGCAGCGCCTGGTTGTCGGCGCGGGGGCGATGCGACTGGTTCGTGTACACCGAGGAAGACGGACTGCTCCGCAGGGAACGCACTCGCCGAGCCGCGATGAAATGGGCGCGAGGCTACGGCAAGCCGTGCGCGGTCTCGCCGCAGGACCTCGTTCCCGAACTGCTTGCCCGGGTGGCGCTATACCCCGGCGAAGGATCTGACACGTACGTCCCGCGCCGCTGAACGCGGCCGGAAACACAAAGGGCCGGAAACACCCGAGTTCTACCGGTTTCGCGCGCTGGCGGCCGGAGGCGACGACGGCGCGACCCCCTGGCCGCAGGACCCGATGAATCTCCCGCAGCAAGCCCACCACGAACCTGGCACGCTCGGCCGACAAGGAGGACTGGGAGACGCAGCTGATGGCCACAGGCTCTTCGTCCCCGAATCTCACTCGTGTCGGTCTGGCGTGCTCATGGTCGTGGTCCAGGAACGCACGTTCAGGCTTGGGCAATGATCACGCTCTGGGTGGTCAACGCGGCGCGCAGGTTTCTCGCAGGTTCGTCCGGTCCCTGAACACAGCCCCCCGAGAAGGACCTGGACCAGGTAGCGATCAACAGCATTGGGGGCGTCCGTGTCGGCCGCCGCGTAGACAACGGCCGCGCTGATACGGATCGCGCGGCCGGTGGCCCGCTCGGCGACCTCCTGGGCGGGCTGCTCGGGAAACGGTGATCCCGGCCGAAAACCTGCCGGGCTCACGAAGGTTCCGCCCCCCGCGGGGTCGCGTCTCGCCGAGTCCGCGGGGACATTCGTCGCTCTACGTGACAGCCCACCATAAGGAACAAGCTCAGGAGGCCTCCCACCATGGCTCTATGCCCTCCTCAGCGACGAACTCGTGGAAGTCCATGTTGGCGATCTCCAGGTTGCACGCCATCGATCCAACCTCGCGGCAGGGCAGGACGGCGCGCTGCCCCGGGGTGTCGTACAGGTCAACGACGGTCAGCGGACAGCCGCGCTCTGTGAGGGTGCGGGCGTCGGCAAGGGCGACGAGCGTGGTGTGTTCCCCGGGCGGGACCAGCGCCGGAACCTGGCCCGGCTGGAGGCTTTCGAAGGCCCGGTCGTCGACAACCAGCGCGGTCAACGGGTAGTGCTCCACGTCGATCTCGTCCGGGTCCAGGTCCGCGCCGACCCAGCCCTCCGCGTCAGTCCCGCCCAGTTCGTCGAGCAGGGCACGCCAGCCGTCCTCGTCGTCGAAACAAGTGCGGACCAGGAGGGCCGCGGCGGTGGAAGGCAGCGCCGGGAAGGACCGGCGCGACGGCATCGTCGGCGCGGGGAAGGCCGGCCGGCCGCCGTCCCCCTGGTACATGCCGTACCTGTCCATGCCGCGCACCAGGTCGTCGAACGCGAGCGTGCCATCCAGCAGGGCGGCGAGGATCTCGCCGAGCCGGGCCAGCGAGACTCGGACGCCGCGACCGGGTATCGTCGCCAGGTCCACCAGCAACGGCCCGTCCCCGCCGTACACCACCGGGATGTCCGCCAGGACGGCGACCGGCGGCACGGGACTGCTGCCCGGAACGAGTGCCGGGACGTTTCCGCCGTGCAGGTAGTCCCATCTGCGGTCCTCGACCGTGCGCAGCCGCACCCCGTGGTCGCCGAGGACGAGCACGTCGTCTTCCCGGCGGGCCCCGATCTCGTCGAGGAGCCCGCCCCACAGGGCCCTGCCGTCCTCGTAGCACGTGCACACAAACAGCACCTCACCGCGTGCGGGCTGGGGAAGCTCGGGAAAGGACATGTCTCTCCTCCGGCGGTGTCAGGTGAGGTAGTCGGCGACGAGGGCGGCGAACTCGTCGGGTGTGGCGAGACGGATGCCGAGGTCCTCGGCCTTGGCACGCTTGGACCCGGCGTTGTCGCCGGCGACGACCAGGGTGGTCTTCTTGGAGACGCTGGAGGAGGAGCGGCCGCCGGCCCGCTCGATAAGTTCGCTCATCTGGTTGCGGCTGAGCTGCTCCAGCGGTCCGGTCATCGCGCCGGTGACCACGACGGTCATCCCGGTGAGCGGGCCCGCGGCCGCAGTGGAGGCCGGGGTCGTGCCCTCGCTGCCGGTGTCCGCGGCGGCCAGCGCGAACGTGGCGCCGGGCTCGGTCATGTTCACTCCGGCTGCGGCGAGTTTGTCGATGAGCGGGGCGAGTTCGGCGAGTTCGGCGACGATGGACGGCGCCTTCTCTGGGCCAATGCCTTCCACCTGCTGAAGAGCCTCCGCGTCCGCGGCCCGGATGTTGTCCATGGTCGCGAAGTGCCGGGCGATCCGACGGGACATGGACCGGCCCGTGCCACGGACGCCGATTGCGCACAGCACCCGCGACAGGGGCTGCGTCTTGGCCGAGGCCAGGGCGGCGAGCAGGTTGTCGGTGCTGGTGTCGCCCATCCGCTCCAGGGCGAGGAGCTGGTCGCGGGTGAGGGTGAACAGATCGGCGAGGTCGGTGACCAGGCCGGCCTCGACGAGCTGCACCACGCGGGTGGCGCCCAGGCCCTCGACGTCGAGCTGGTCGCGACCGGTGGCGTAGGAGAGGGAGGCGACCAGGTGGCAGTTGCGGCCCTGCTCGCAGCGCCAGCGTTCCTGGACGGTGTCGATGCCGGACCCGCAGCGCGGGCACACCTCGGGGAAGGCGATCGGCTGCTCGGCGCCCGTGCGCAGGTGGGCGACGGGTGCTTCGATGCGTGGGATGACGTCGCCGGCGCGGTGGACCATGACGTGGTCGCCCAGGCGCAGATCGCGGCGGGTGATGTCGGCCGGGTTGTGCAGCGTGGCGTAGGCGATGGTCGAGCCGTCGATCTCGACCGGCTCCAGGACCCCGCGCGGGGCGATGATGCCCGTGCGGCCCACGTTCCACTCCACCCCGAGCAGCCGGGTGATCTTCTCGACGGCGGGCAGCTTGTAGGCGATCGCCCAGCGCGGCGCCCGCGACCCGGACCCCGCGGCCTGCTGATCGGCGGCGGGATCGGCCTTGACGACGATGCCGTCGATCCCGAACGGCAACTCGGCACGCAGCGCGGCGATCTCCTTGACACGGGTGAGCACCTCATCGGTGCCAGCCGCGGTGATGCCGGGCACAAGGGTGGTGGCGGTCGTGTTCACGCCCAGCTCGGCGGCCAGGGTCATCAGCTCACTGTGCGGGAGGGCGGTGAGCCGTTCGGCCAGGGCATCGTCGGTGTCGGGCAGCGGCAGCAGGCCGTAGCCGAAGAACGTCATCGGCACCGTGTAAGCGCGGTCCCTGGCACGCAGCGTGCCCGCTGCGGCGTTGCGCGGGTTGGCGAACGGCTGCCCGCCGTGTGCGATGCGGGCCTCGTTGGCGTACTCGAACTGGGCGGTGGTCATCAGCACTTCGCCGCGTACTTCCACCGTGACCGACTCGGCCAGTTCGCCCGGGAGACCCTCTATGGTGCCGATCGCGTGAGAGACGTCCTCACCGGCGATCCCGTCGCCCCGGGTGATCAGCCGGGTCAGCCGGCCCTGGGTGTAGCGGGCGGCGACGGCGAGCCCGTCGAGCTTCGGCTCAACGCTGAAGCGCTCCGCCTCACGACCGATCCGGCGGGCCAGCGAAGCCGTCCAGGCGACGAACTGCTCCGGCGAGAACACGTTGTCCAGACTCAGCATCGCCACCGTGTGCGGCACATCGCCCTCGGCCGCACCGCCGGCGACCTTCCCCGTCGGCGAGCCGGACAGCACCTGATCGGGATGATCGGCCTCCCACGCGGCGATACCTCGCACGAGCCGGTCGTAGGCGTCGTCGTCCAGCGGCGAGGTACCGCTCGCGTAGTAGGCGGCCGCGGCGTTCACCGCGTCCTCGACCGCCTGCGCGTAGGCGGCGGCATCCACAATCTGCACCACGGGTGTCGTCATGCCCGCCATCCTGCCTGCCGCCACTGACAACGCCCCCGGGCGTGTTCTATGAGCGCGCCACGGAGTCGTGCAGCAACCAGGCTGTCCGCGGGCTTTCAGCAGGTCCGGCCCGGCCCGTGTCACCTGCTACCGGCGGTGCCGGTCACCGTCCACCCGCTACCCCAAGAGGTGTGGCACTCCGGCCGGGGGGCTTTACAGCGGCTCGGGCCCGGCCAGGCCAGGCCCACACCGCGGATATGCGGGCGCTGTCCAGTCCCTACCTTCCAGGGGCAGCGCATAGCGACGGAAATATTGAATGAGCGCTTTGGGCCCGCGAAAGTCCGCCTTGCGCGTCTAACCCCACCGCTGGGCACCTTGTCGTCGCACCAGTCGGAAGCAGTCCGCCGCCGACACCATCACCACTGCAGCCTCCGGAGCCCCCATGACCATGCCCCGCCTCTTCGCCTCTTTCACCAGCCTGGCGCCCAGCACACTGACCGCTCTGGCCGGCGCTCCTTGGTGGGGCATCGCCCTGCTCATCCTGTTGTTCCACCCGGTCATCCAGAATTTCCCGCAGCATGTCCTCGCCCTGGTCCAGGCACGCAACGAAGCACGCCGAGGCCGCCAGGAAGGCCGCCTCCTGGACCAGATCCCCAGACGGCACGCACTTCAGGGCCTGGCGCACATCCGGCAGGCGCGATCCGCAGACAGCAGCGCACCGCCGGGTGCACCGCCGACACCGACCCAGCCGTCTACCCAGCAGCAGACGGACAGCGGGACACTAGCGACGCCGACCTGAACCTCCCGTACAGGGCCTGCTCCTGATTCAGCCGGGCGGCGGTCGTCGGTTGGCTAGGGGGGCCTGTTGGCGGGCGGTGTCCGGGGCGAGTTCGTCCTCCGGCTCCGGAAACCGGGGCCGCCGCCAACTGACCGCGATCGCACCAGGTGGTGACGCCTCGCGTGGCACCGATGAGCTCCTAACGACCGACGCGCTCAGCGCCGACTCTTTGCCGCCTGCTGTGAGTCGTTGTGCAGGTCGAAGATCGCGTCCGCCAGATCGGGCAGGTCGGATAGATCGATGTTCCTGAGGTTGGCGGCGTAACAGATCAGGCCCAGGAGACGGTGCACGATGTCGGCTTCCTGCTGTTGGCGCCGCCAGTCGGGTTCGTTCAGGCCGTCGTCGACGAGGGGTGGTGGTGTCCTGCGGAACCGTTCGTCCTCGGCGACGCATTCTCTTAGCGCCTTCGGCCACACGAGTGGCTCATGCGGCGTCTGCTGCTGCGGGGGCTCCTCGCCACGGCGGATGGCATGGATGATCCGGGCCTCGTGAGAACTGTCCACCCGTTCCTGGAGGTTGCTGACGGCGGCCAGTTGCGCGGCCACCCGCCGGATCCGTTTGGCGTGGTCAAGGGCCCACTGGCGTTCGGCACGCCGGCGGCGCAGGCCTCGGGCGTACTCGACTCGTTCGTGCTGTGTAGAAGGTTCGGAGCCGTCCGGCCGCGTGAAGGAACGCTGCAGTTGCAGATGCCGCCGCTCGGCGGCCTGGCGGCCGCTGAGTTCCTGCCACTGAGCGATACGCGCCCAGGTGATCTTCTTAGTCCGCGCCAGCGTGGTGAGTTTCAACTCGTCATGCTCAAGCTTTTCCCGCAGCATGCGGATGCCCAGCAGAGCGGCCAGGATCTCGGCCTCCGTGGCGTCGGGGTGCAAGAGACCTTCGGCTCGTCGACAGATGCGGTCGTAGTTGCGGGCGATGTCCATCAAGCGGCCCGGCGAGTCGCTGTCAGGCCGCGGCAACCGCTGCGCTCCCGGTGTCTTCTCAGCCAGGAGCGCCCAGGCCTGTGTCCGATTGTGCTGGCGGCCCGCGTCGAGAGGACGTTCTAAGTGCTGTGTCATCTTCAGGACGACACTTTCTGTCGTCCGTCGGACGACGTTTCCTGCTCATACGCTGGCGGCGTCTCGGAAAGGCTTGGCTGAGCCGGTGCCTGCTGCGCCTGAACGGTAAGTGCCCGGTCGCGGCGCTTGTTCCTGCGCCGCCAGGCCGCCCGCCCGGCTCCGGCGGCGAGCATGGTGAGCGCGAACAGCACGGAAGCCAGGTACTGGGCGCTGACGTCGTGGATGAAAGATGGTGACATCGTGATCTGGGCGCACAGCGGCTGCGCGGTGCCTCCTACTCGCATGGCGGCTGGTGCAGGACGACCTTGCCCGGGCCGGTCCATCCAGGGCCGGGCAAGCAGTTGGGAACGGCTCCGCTGCGCCGTCCGATACGGAAGTGTGCCGGGCGTACGCCGCCCGCATATGTACTCTCACTTCATCCGCCCCAAGCGCCACCTTGCGCCACCCCAGCGTAAGAGGATGTATGACCCAAAACGGCACAGTCGATCATAAGAAGAGTGTCGTCGTCTGGATGCACACAGGACGCCCTTGCCGCCCCGCCGCTCACCCCCTCCTGCCCTCACCTTCATGAGGCGACCGATTCGGCCGCATCCGCGAGGACCGACCGTTCCCAACGGGTGGCCTGTAAGGCCGTCCTCTACGGAGTCCCGGAGACGCGGGCAGGTTCGCCCCGCACCGCGCCTGGCCTACGGCGCAACGGGCTCGCGCTCTCCTTGGCGCAGGCCTGAATCCCGCTGCATGCGGTGCGGCCCGGTGATATACCGCCCCTTCCCCGGCCTTCGCCTGGGAGACCGGCCACCAGCAACCGAGCCACCGCCCAGGAAGGGGGCAACAACCATCACCGCACTGACGATGGCGGGCGCCCCGTGGTGGGCCGTGGCCATCACCGTGGTCGTAGGTATCGCGGTGCCGGGCCTGCTCGCGCTGGCCCAGACCCTCGTACCGGAGGAATCCGAGCACAAGCGCGATGTGCTGCTGGCGTGGATGCGTTACCGCGAGCGTCAAACCCGCAACCGAGCTCCAGCGCGGCCCCGTCGCCCAACACGGTCACGGCGGTGAATGCCCACGGCGCCAACAGGAGGGCTCCTACTCGTCCCGCCCGTCTGCCCGCTCCCGGTATGCGGGGAGCGGCATCCCCGGGGACTCACGCGACTCCTAGGGCATTTCTTAGATCATCGCTCGGACCACGTGCGGATCCCCGTCCGGCGCATCGGTCAAGGCCTGGACAGCAGCGGCGCGCATCGCGGCAATCGGTGCCGGGGTGCAGCCGGTCTGTAGTTCGACCTGGCGTGCAGCCTGGTGCAAGAGCATGGGCAAGCCGCCGATCACGGTGGTGCCCGCGTGCCGAGCGGCGTCGGCGAGCGGGGTGGGCCATGGCTTGTAGACAACGTCGAGCAGCGTGTTGCGCACGGCGCTCGGCCACGCGGGGGCGAGATTGTCGGCGGCGCCGGGCGGGAGAGCGGAGACCACCAGGTCGGCGGTCAGATGCCGGGCGGTCTCCATCCATGGCCGGATGCGCACCGCGAGACCGATGCGCTCGGCGGTGCTCTCCAGTTCTCTGATGCGGGCAGGCTCGCGGGCGATGACGGTGGCCTCGGTGCAGCCCAGGGTGTGCAGAACAGCGAGGGTGGTGGTGGCGGTCGCGCCGGTGCCGAGTACGCAGGCCGATTCCGCGCGGGTGACCCCTGCGTCGCGCAGGGCCTGGAGCATTCCGTAGGTGTCGGTGTTCTCGCCGAGCAGCCGGCCGCCGCGCACGATGACGGTGTTGGCGGTTCCGGCGGCTCGTACGGTGGCGGAGGCTTCGTCGAGCAGGGGGACCACGGTGCGCTTGAGCGGCATGGTCAGCGACAGTCCCGCCCAGGTGTCGTCCAGCGTGGCGAGGAAGGAAGGCAGCCGGTCGGGTGTGCAGTCGATGGCGCCGTAGGACCAGTTGAGCTGCAGGGCCGCATAGGCGGTGCGGTGCAGCACTGGCGACAGTGCCTGTGCGATCGGTGAGCCGAGGATGGCGAGTTGCCGGTCCCCGGCCGCCTCCGTTGGCGCTGTCATGGCCGGTGGTGAAGCATCGCGCCGACGCCCTCGTCGCCGGCCTGGAACGCGATGCCGCGCAGGACGACGACTGGGGCGCCGCGGCCGCGCTGCCCGAGGATGATCCCGGCTGCCGCTGTGATCATGTCGGTGAACGTCTCCTCCTGGCGCTTGCCGCTTGGTGCTTCGGACACGCGCAGCGGGGCGATGCCGGCGGCACCGATGGAGATGACCGTGGCGCCGCGGCGATCTGCGCGGCCGTCGGAGTCGGCGATGACCACGGCGAGGCAGATGCCGGTGGCTGCGGCGAGTTCGTCGCGCAGGCGGCGGGCCGAGGCGTCGGGGTCGGCCGGGAGGAGCCAGGCGCCGCCCGGCTCGGCCCGGTCGACGCCGGCGGAGGTGAGCTGGTAGCCCAGGCGGTGCTGGGCGATGATCGGGCCGCGGTCGCCGGCCACGAAGTGTGAGGTGGATTCGTCGAGGATCAGTTGGACGATCTCGGCTGGCTTGCCGGTACGGGCGGACAGTTCCAGGGCCTCCTGGCTGGGGGTGATGGTGTCGAGGCTGACGTGGCGGCCCTCTGCGACGGAGACGGGCTTCGAGGCCACGACCACGATGTCGCCGTCGCGCAGGGTCTGGCCCTGCTCGGCGAGTACGTCGTTGATGGCCTGTGTGATCGAGGCGCCTTCCTTGATCTCCGGGAACGGTTCGAGGGCGAACGCGGTGAACGCGGAGGTGGTGTTCACGGAGTCATCTCCTTGGTCGCGTCGGTGATCTGCCGGGCGAGGCCGTAGTGGGCCTGGCCCAGGTGGGCGCTGCGCATGGTGAGCGGCTGGTTGGCCATGGTGAGCCAGGCGCGCACGCGGTCGATGTAGAAGGGCCACAGGGTAGCGGCGGCCTGCGTGGGTGGGATTCCGCTGCGCACCGCGCACCAGGCCCGGGCGAGCGGGGCCGGCCACGCAGTCGCCGTCTCGGGGGGCCGGGCGGCGAGGCCGTCCAGTGCGGTGAGCATAGCGCCGAGTCGATCGGGGTTGAGGGGGCGTTCGGTCAGCTGGTACGCACCCCGGCCGGGGTACCGGGCCGGGAGCCGGGCGGCAGCGATGGCGAGAAGGACGGGCACGGCCTGCTGGTAGATGGCCGGGAGGTGGGGGAAGGAGGGGGCGTGTTGCTTGGTGCGGTCCAGGGGGACGTCGGTGACCGGCCGCCCGCTGCCGGCTGCGGCAGCGATGAGGAAAGCGTCGATCCCGTATCCGTCGACACACTCCCCCAGTTCGGCCGGCAGCTGGCGCCGGTCGATGAGCGCGCGGGCACAGGCTTCGCCCGAAAGGGCGATGTCGCCGGCGAGCGGCTGGGCGAGTTCGATGCCGGTGGCGGCCAGCAGGGGGCGGGCGACGTGGTGGGTGAGGTTACCCTCGTCCCAGTACCGGCGATAGTCGGCGACCGCGCAACTGGCGCCGCTCCGGGCGGCGTTCAGCAAGGCGCGGTACATCTCCGGGGCGGGGTTGCGGGTGTCGGTGTCCGCGATCAGAACCGTGTCGTGGCGGGTCGTTGGGGTGCGGCGCAGCGCGTGGAGGATCTGGCGGCCCTTGCCTGCGGGGAGACCGGTGAGGGCCAGCTTTCGGGCGCGGGTGGGCACGGCGCAGAACGCGGTGTGGGTGGCGGCGTCCGGGGAGCAGTCGGCGTTGATGATGAGCGCGCTCGGGTCGTCGAGCGCGTGGTCGACGGCGGTAGTGACTGCCGCGATGGTGGTGGGTTCGCTGCGGGAGGGCAGGACGGCGATAGTCACGGCATCAGCCCCTCGATCAGATCGGCGGCGGCCTCGGCGGTGGGCGCGTGGAGGTAGACGTACCGGGAGCGCTCCAGGGCCCGGATCAGTTCGGCGCGCCAGGTGGCGCACTGTGGGGTGTCGAGCGGCCAGGTGGTGGCGACCGGCGTGCCGGTCAGGCCGTTGATCGGCGTGGGCAGGCCCGTGATGTACCGGGCGAGGTTCTCGTGCAATCGCAGCAGTTCGGCGGTGGAGAACGGTGTGGCCGGTGCGACCAGCGTTTGCGAGTTGGGGTGGACGGCGACGCGTACCACCAGTGCCACGGCCGACGGTTCTGTCTCGAAGGCGTCGCGCAGGTCCACGACGGGCTTGGGCTGGTAGAAGGCGTCGGTTGCTGCCGGGCGTACGGCGGCCGTGGGTTTGCCGGGCATGACCAGCAGTTCGTGCCCGGCTTCCCCGAGCACCACCAGATCGTCGCCGGCGTGCATCCAGCCACGGCGTGCGAGCGCGAGGGCGGTCGTCGTCTTGCCCGCGGCCTTGTGTCCCAGGATCAGTACGGCCTGACGGTGCCGGGTGATGGCGGTCGCGTGCACGGTCACCATGCGCCGTAGCTGGCGAGCGCGTTCGAGGGCGGTGTAGGTGGTGAAGGCCAAGGCGGTGGAGCGGGCGGCCTCGGCGGTCAGGGCGAGCGCGACCTGCTCGTCGGTGACGTGGATGTGGCCAGGGCCGTCGGTGATCTCGACGGACAGATGGATGCCCGTGTTCTGACGGGGCGGGCTGGTCGTCCAGCCGCCCGGCAGGAGGTGCGAGGCGTCCGGGGCCGGCAGGCAGTAGGGCAGGTGTAGGTCCGCTGTGACGTAGCCGGTGGTCAGCGTGGCCCGCTCCGCGATCATCATGGCGCGCTCTCCAGCCGGTGCAGGAGGTCGGCCAGGGGCTGGATGCGGGGGCGGTAGCGCTCGGCGCCGGTGAGATCAAGGAGCCAATCGGTGCGGGCCAGCGCCTTCCGGGCCACTTCCTCGGCCTCGGCAGGGGCGGTGTCGGCCGTGACATCGAGAAAGGCCGGGTCCGGGTAGGCGGAGCCGATCTGCCACACGGCTGCCACCCTGGCCGGGCCGAACTGCTCGGCGAGTTCGGCCGCTGCGGTGTCCACGAGCCATCCGCCGACCTTCCCCACGTGGTACGCCGGGTTCTTGCCGAAGAGTGCCTCGTTGCCGGCGGCGTGCGCCGGGGTGATGAGTCCGGAGCGGGCGTTGCCCCGCCCGACCATGCCGTCCTCGCCGTAGTCGACGGCGGCCCCGGTCAGGGTGAAGTACTGGCTGGAGAGCGGCTCGGCTGCGGTGCCGCGGGTGTTGGCGTGCACCCGTACCTGGCCCGGGAGTCGGTCGGTGAGCTGCCGCTGTAGTTCGGTGGCGGCCGTGGTGACCTGTTCGTGGAATTCGGCTGCGCTTGCCAGCGTGCCGGCCAGCGCGGGCACGCAGATCGTCAGTTCCCAGGAGCAGCCGGTGCGCACCGCGAGGACCTTGATGTCGCTGCCGGCCCACGGCTGGGTGCGCAGGAACGACTCCGCGGCCAGGGCGGCGGTCTCGGTGCGGGTGTACGGGGCGGATCCGACGAGGAGGGCGGTGTCGTTGGAGCGGACGGTGTGCCGTTCCGGCAGATCGTCCAGGTGCCGGGGGGCGAACCAGTGCGCGAACTTGCTGCTGTCGGTGGTCTCGTGCTGGACGTGGATGGTGGCGCGGTCGTAGCCGGGCAGGGACGCCTGGAGCTGTTCGTGCGCGGCTGCGGTGAGGATCTCGCGGACCGGGATGGGCTGGCCGGCGAAGGAGGTGGAGGCGCGGCCGCCGAAGACGATGCGCAGCGGGCGGTCGTACTGCCCGTCGGTGGCGCCGAAGCGGGCGCGGCCGCCGAGGACGGCGACCTTGTCGAGGTTGTGGTGCAGGACGGCTCCGAAGTGTTCCAGGCAGTACTGGGCGTACCGGATGGAGGCGAGTTCGGCGATGCCGTCGGCGAGGGTGTCCGGATGGCCGAGGCCCTTGCGCTCGACGACCTCGACCGCGGCCTCATGCGGCCGGGGCACTCCGGTGGTGTGCGTGGCGGTAGACATGCTCGATGACCTCCAGCGGGTGCCGCAGGGCGGGCAGGGGGAACAGGCACGGGTGGGCGGGCTGCCTGTGGTGGACGGCGCGCAGTGCCTGGTACATCTGCTGGCGCAGTGCCTGATGGGTGGGGGCCTCGGTGGTGGGGCCGAGACCGGCTTCGAGGTTGCGGCCACGCACGTGCCAGAGGTGGCCTACAGCGTCATGCAAGGTGATCTCGTGGCGAGCGGGTCCCTCGGCGTCGACCCGGGCGGCGATCGTGAGTGTCTGCCCGCCGTGGAAGATGAGGTCGGCCTGGACGCGGTCCTCGGTCTCGGCCAGCTGCCGCCATCGGGCGACACTCGCGCGGCAACTGCTGATCTGGTGGTGGCCGAGCAGCCGAAGGGCGAGGGCCAGGCCGTGGATGGCCTGCTGGTGCAGGACTCCCCCGGCCGTGGCGGCCGATTGTCGCCACCCGCGGTAGTAGTGCGGATCGCGGCGGCAGGTCAGCAGGACTTCGGCCCGGCGCACCGTCCCCGGCGGGTGGGCCAGTAGCTCGGCCAGGCCGGGGGCGAAGTGCGGTTGGAAGGCGACGTGGATCCGTTCGTCACCCGCCCGGTGTGCGAGGTCGGCGGGTCGGGTGGTGACGGGTTTCTCGACCAGTACCGTCGCCCCGGTCCGCGCGGCGTCCCTGGCGATGTCCAGGGCATTGCCGGGCGGGGTGGCGACGATGACCAGTTCGGGCCGGATGGTGCGGAGTGCCGCGTGGTGGCCGGCGAACAGCGGTACTGCCAGGAAGGAGCGGCGCTGCGCGGGGTCGGCTACTGCGGCGACGTCGAAGCCGGGCGTGGCGGCGAGCGCGGCGAGGTGCTTGGAGCCGACCTCTCCGGCTCCGACCAGGAGGGTACGCATCACAGCCCCGGCAGGCTGCGGCGCAGGAAGGCGGCGCCATGGGCGAGTGCGCTGGCCGGGTCGTCCTTGACGTGCGTCTCCAGGGCGTACGGGAGGCCGGGCCGCTCCTGGCGCAGCACGGTGAGCAGCTTGGTGTACGGGACTTCCCCCATTCCGGCGGGGACGAACTGGCGGCCCTCCGGGTGCAGGCGGAAGTCTTTGATGTGGACGTACTCGACGTACGGGGCCAGGGCGGTGATGGTGCCGGAGTCGGCGGCGCCGACCTCGTGGAGGTTGCCGAGGTCCATCCACAGTCCGAGGCGGGGGTGGGCGGTCAGGACGTGCAGCAGCGCTCCGGGGTCGGCCACGGTGCACACGGGCTCGTTCTCCAGCAGCAGCCGCACCCCTGCTTGCTCGGCTCGGTCCAGGGCCCAGGGCAGCAGGGGGTCGTCCGCCAGTTGCTCGGTGAGGCGGGGTTCCACTTTCAGGTGTGAGAACACCCGCACGCGAGTCGTACCGAGCAGGTGAGCGGCCGTCAACGCGCGGTCGATCCAGGCCTTGCGGTCCTGGGCCGGCACACGGGTGGGGAATCCGAAGGAGTCCACGCGGCCCGGGGTCGCTTCCTGGCGGCACCACTTCCACAGCGGCGCCGCCAGGGCTGCAACCTGCAGGTCGCGTGCCTCAGTCTCCGACTTGATCCGTTCGAGCGAACTGTTGTCGAGCAGCAGCAGGTTGGATCCCCAGGCGGTGCGCATCTCCAGCCAGGAGACGCCCAGCGAGACGGCCAGGTCCATGCCGCGCGCGGGGTCCTGACCAAGTTCGTCCGGGTTGATGACCAGGACGTTGGAAGGTCCAGCATTCATGGCGTGCTGTGCTCCTTCTGCGTTGAGGTCCGACGAGTGGCCCCTTGGGCCCGCCAGCAGGTGGCGGGCCCAAGGGGCGCTGGGTGCCGCTTCTACGCGACCGACCCTCCGCCCGGCGCGGGCGGCTGCGGGGTCGGCGGGGACGGCGGCGCAGGAGGCGGAGGCGGGGGCGGCTGCGGCCCCTCCATCGCGGGAATACTGCTGAAGTCCACGACTGAACTCCCTTCGAGACGGGACCTGTTGTGGCCCGCTCCGCCGTCCGCAGTTCCGGATGCAGCCGGAACACGAACGCGTACGGCGGAGCGGTCGGAATTACCCGGCGATGAAGCTGCCGTGCACGGGCGGTCGAAACGGCCCGCCACGTGTGGAGAGCTGTCCGCCGGGCTCTTCGGCGCACTCACAGCACACCGTTTCGCAAGGTCGTACGGGAGTCGGTGCTGTGCGGTGAACACCGGTGCTCATCCGACCGCCGCAGCCCGGCGCCTGTCGGTCCAATCCGGTCGGGGTACCGGCGCTTTACGGCGAATTACGCGGCCCTGTAGGCGAGTTACAGACCGACCAATAGGCTGGAAGGCCCGCCATTTCCGATGGCACCAGGAGAAGCCTCATGGGCAGGCCCCCGCTCAACCGACAGCCGAACCACTTGCTGGCTCACTGGATGAGCCGGGGCGACCTGAGCAACAACCGCCTGGCCCGCCTGATCACCCAACGAGGCGCCGAGCAGGGCATCACCGGCCTTGGCACCGACGAGAGCCGGGTACGGGCGTGGCTGAAGGGAGCGGTCCCCCGCGAACCCGTGCCGCGCTTGCTCGTGGAGGTCCTGAGCGCCGAGACCGGCATGGACCTCACCTACGCCGACGTCGGCCTACCGGGAGAAGCGGGACCAGCCGGCATGCGCAGCCCGTGGACCCGCACGGGAGCTATCGCCGCACTCAGCCAGATCATCCGGAGTGAACTGATGCTGCCCGACACACGGACAGGCCCCGACGCCTCCGACGTCCACATCGGCCACGAACTCCTCGGCCCGCTGCAAGAGTGGGCCCTGGCCCGCCCAGACGAAGCCGGACAACCAGCCCCAGCCGGCGGACGGCGCATCGGTATGTCCGACGTGGAAGGCATCCGGCAGATCACCAGCGCGTTCCGCGACCTGGACAACCGGCACGGCGGAGTTCTCTCCCGCTCGGCCGTCCTCGCCCAGACCGATACCGTCCTGTCGCTGCTCAGGACCTGCACGTACACCGAGGCCGTCGGCCGCGAGCTGTTCTCTGCCGCCGCCGACCTCGGCTCGGTCGCGGGCTGGATGACCTTCGACGCCGGACGACACGCGGCCGCGCAGCGCACGTTCGTGTCCGCCCTGCACGCCGCCGCCGCCGAGGGCAACGACCGGCGGATCGGAGCGCACATCCTTCAGTGCATGGCCCGCCAGATGTCGCACCTCGGGCACGTCGACGACGCCCTCGACCTCGTGGCCCTCGCCCAGTACGGGGCGCGCCGGCACCTGTCCCCCGCCACGACGTCCATGCTCGCCGCGCTGGAGGCCCGCTTCCAGGCCATCCTCGGCCACACCTCGGACAGCGAAGCCGCCGCCGGCCGGGCCCTCGACGCCTACGAACGCGTGCAACCGGGCGCCGAGGAGCCGCACATGGCGTTCTTCGATCTCCCCGAGCTGCGGGCCACCCTGGGCATGGCGCACCAGATCGCCGCCAAGCACGTGGACGGCGCGGCTCGCGTTCGTCATGTCCGGCAGTCAACGGAACTGGTGCTGTCGGCTCTGGCCGACCGTCCCGAGCACCGTCAGCGCAGCAAGGCCTTCGATCACCTCGGACTCGCCCGTACCTATGTGGCCGGCGGCGAGATCGAAGGCGCCGTACAGGAGACGGCTCAGTGCCTTCAAATGCTGGGGTCGGTCCAATCTCGGCGCGTCTCCGACCGGCTCGGCGAGCTGCACGCAGAAGCAGAACCGTACGCCGGCACTCACGCGGGCACTGAACTGCGTGAGCAGATCCGTACCGTGCTGACCGCAGCGGAATGACCAGCTGATCGAACAGGACCTGTCCCAGTCCCGGCTTCAGCCACAAGGAGGATGAGGTGGTGGTGACCGCCTGAGGCACCACCCACAGCGAGCCAGGTCATCGGCGACCGCGATGGCCTGCTCCCTGTATCCGTACGCACCTTCTACCCGGGCGCGGTGACCAGGGCCTCGTCCGTGGCGGGCTCGGACGGAGTGAGCGACAACGTCCTGATCTGCACCACGGCCAGGGGCACCACCATGGCCGCCACGATCACCGCGGCCCCGGCCGCGAGCGTGGCGCGCACCCCGAACGTGCCGCTGAGCGGGCCCGCGGCCACGTAGGCCAGCGGCACGGGCAGGACCTGCCCGAGCGTGGAGTACGACGTAATGCGGCTCAGTCGGTCCGGCGGAATGCGTTCCTGGACCAGGCTCGACCACATGGTCATGCTCAAGGCCAGTCCGGCGCCAGCCGTGCACGTCGTGAACGCCAGGACGACCAATGGGGCGTTCAGCGCCATCGCGGCCAGGGGAAGCGCCATTGTCCCGGTGCCCAGGCACACCACAACGCCCACCCTCTGCGGCTTCCACATGAGCGTTGCGGCCGAGCCCACGACGAGACCGCCCGTGAACGCGGACACCACCACGCCCCACGGCCCGGCGCCGCCGAGGTAGCGGCTGCCGTACACCGGACCGAGCATCTGATACCCGACCAGCCATACGGGCACCACCACCGCGCCTTGCAGCACCATCGGCCAGAGCCAGCGCCGTGCCCTGAAGTCCTGCCACCCGTCCTTGAGATCGCGCACGAACCCGGTGCGGACCTTCGCCGGCGTTAGGGCGAGGCCGATGCGGGCACAGAGCACGGCCGCGGCTGCGAACGAGACCGCGTCCCAGCCGATCGTCCACGCCGGACCGGCCAACACGACCACAACACCGCCCACGGCCGGTCCACCGACCTTCACCGAGTTCTGCCCGATCTTCAGCAGAGCGTTCGCCTGGTGCCGCATCTCAGGCGGCACCACCTCGACGACCACCCCGCCGGCCGCCGGAGTGAAGAACGCCGACGCCACGCCGCACACAGCGGAAGTCAGCACCAGGTGCCACACCTTGGCCGCCCCGGACCACAGCAGGCCGGCCGCGATCGTCTCCGCCACCGCGGAGACGATGTTCGCCCACACCATCACCTTGGCCCGCGAAAAGCGGTCCGCGACCACACCCCCGATCAGCAGCAGCAGAATCTGCGGCACCACGCTGGCCGCGAGCACCAGCCCGAGACCGGTCGCTCCACCGCGAAGGCTCAGGACCGCGAACGCCAGACCGATGGGGGCGACCGCTGACCCGGTCCACGACAGCAGCCGCGCCGTGAAGTGCAGCCGGAAAGGACGGACAGACAACGGGGCGCACGCTGCCCGGAGCCGAGTCCGCACGCCTATGCGCGGCACCGCCGCTGACGATGACGCCCGATGCGGCAACCGCGGAATGCGCATGATCAACTCCGCCCAGCAAGCACGAAGCCCGGCAGCAAGACCACCGCCGGGACACGCGCCAACCCTAGGCCATCACAAAGATCGTGTGCCTCGGACGCACCACAAGAGGCCTTAGTCCGAAGGAAGTTGAGCAGCCTCACCCGCACACGCAACGGATGTGACCGTCACCCGATCGTGCTCCGACTGCGCATGCCATCTGTAGGCCGCTTGCCGGCCGCAGGGGCTGGTGCCTGCTGAGATCAGGCCCGCCGCACGGGCGGGGCCGGCATGCGTCACCTGGGGCCGCGCGATCGACACCATGGCCGGGGTGAAGTCCACCCGCACCCTCAAGGCCGTCCGCTCCCTGCGCTCCGGCCTCCGCTCGGGCCCGCGGGGTGCGGGGGGGCGGCCGAGCTCGACGAGCGTGCCCGCACCTTCCTCGCCCACCATCGCTGAGCCAGTCCCCATCGGGGCGGCCTGCGCCCCCGCGCGGACAAGGACGCCGCCGACTTCGACTGACCGGGGCTTCATGCGGATCGAGGGGAGCGAGCTGGCCCCGATCCGCCGCCAGCTCGAGACTCCAGGGACTGGTGCACTCTCCGTAAATAAGGGCTAATTTACGATCAAGGGACTTATTCGCCTATGGTCGCAGGTGATCTGATGCAGAACCCGAGAGAGACGCAGTGGCGGACATCACAAACCTCGCAATCCCCCCTTCGCCTGCCAGTGCAGAGCCTTCCTCGGGAGGCCGGCGTCGTCGTGTTGTCGTCACCGGTATCGGGGCCATCACTCCGCTGGGCGGTGATGTGGCCGGCACGTGGCAGGGGCTGCTGGAGGGCCGGTGCGGAGTCCGCCAGCTTCACGGCGAGGAGTTCGCCGAGCTTCCTGTGCAAATCGCCGCTCCCGTTGCCGTCGAGCCGGCGGAGCTGCTGTCGCGCCGGGAGATGCGGACCATGAGCCGCTGTGCGCAGTTCGCGGTGCTCGCGGCCCGCGAAGCATGGGCCGATGCCGGATTCGGTCCGGAGGACATCCGGGGCGAGGCACTCGTGGCCGGGAGGGTTGGGGTGTCCATGGGCACGATCATCGGTGGAGCTCCGGTGCTCGTGGCGGCAGACCACACCCTCTCGGCACGGGGCGCGCGGTTCGTCTCCCCGCACACGGCGCCCATGGTGGTGCCGAACAGCGCGGCGGCTCAGGTAGCTGTCGACCTCGGTGCGCGCGGAGAGGCGCGGACCGTGGTGTCCGCCTGCGCCTCAGGGACGGAGGCGATCGGTCAGGCCATCGACCGGATCCGGGACGGCCATGTGGACATCGTGCTCGCGGGCGGCACGGAAGCGGTGATCACAGCGTCGGTGATGGCGTCCTTCACCGCCATGCGAGCCCTGTCCCCCGGCGCTGAAGGGCCGCAGGCTGCATCGAGGCCCTTCGACAAGGCGCGCGACGGGTTCGTCCTCGGCGAAGGCGCCGGAGTTGTGGTCCTCGAGGCGGAGGAGCACGCCCGCGCCCGCGGTGCCCGGATCTATGGCGAGGCCGCCGGCTGGGGCCTGTCGGCCGACGCCCATCACATGGTCGCCCCACGGCCCGACGGAGCGGGCATCGTCGATGCCCTGCACAAGGCCCTGGCTGATGCCGGGGCGCGCCCGGATGAGGTGGCTCACGTCAACGCGCATGCCACCGCGACCCCGGCCGGTGACGCCGCCGAGGCCCTCGCCTTGCGGGAGGTGTTCGGAGCCGGCGCGAACATACCGGTCACGGCGCCCAAGGGCGCCCTGGGGCACCTCCAAGGTGCCGCCGGCGCAGTGGAGGCGGTCGCGACCGTCCTGACTCTGCACCACCGGTTGATCCCGCCGACGATCGGCTGCGACAACCCGGACGACGGCATTGACCTCGACATCGTCGCCGGCGCACCGCGCCCCCTGCCGGAGAAGGGGGATCTGGTGCTCAGCAACTCCTACGGGTTCGGCGGCCACAACGCCGTCCTCGCCTTCCGCCGCTACACCGACATGCTCAGCCAGGCTGGCTGAGCTTCGCCACGGCCCGTCCCTCGCACGAAGAGCCCCGCGGCCTGGCCGCCGGATGTCTCTCCGCCACCCTTCTGAAGGAAAAGACGTGATCTCCACCGGCCTCAGAGAAGTGCTCCTCGCTCACCGCATGAAGGAGGAACTGTCCGCAGCGCAGATCGCCCAGGCCGCCGGAATCTCTGAACTCCGCTACAACATGCTGGAATCGGGGCGTGGTTGGCCAGGAAGTCGCGCACTCTCGGCCGTTCTCGACGCATTGAATGTCCCGAGGGACCAACGTCCTCGTTGCGCTGTCCCGGGGACCCCGCTGTCCGGCATGGAGCGTGCCCTCCTGCATGGGAAGCCTTATCCCGCGCTGGTGGTGGACCACACCTGGCGTGTGGTGGACTGCAACCGGTTCTTCGCCGACCAGCTACCGGAATGCGCTGCCCCGGGGGCGAACCTGATGCGATGGATCTTGCACGAGGAGGAGGCGCAGCGCCGCCTGGCGAACTGGGAGGACGCCGCAGCCGCCTACACCGCTGCCCTGCGAGACGCACTGGCCGCTGATCCCGACGACCCAGACCTGCTGTCCTTGCGCGCGGACCTCCCCTCAGGGCTGTGGGAGACGGCGTGCCCTGGCTCCGGCCAGCCAGACGGACAGGGCCTCATCTGGCGCACAGCGCAGGGGCCGTACGTCATCTGGGACTGCAGCGTCATGGTCCCCGCCAGCCGCCCGGACCTTCTCAGCGTGGACTTCCTCCCCCACGCCCTGTCCCACAGCTCTATCCCAGTGTCGGCTGCTGCCCCAGTACAGCAGCCGGCCACCACATTCGAGGGATCACTGCTGACCGGCATCGCCCGGTGCGGTGCCTGCAACCTCGACCTCACCGCGAACGACGATCACTACCAGTGCCCTGACAACTGCGTGACCATCGCGTCGGAGATTCTGGAAAGCCGCGTCGCCGACGCCATCGTCGACCGCATCTTCACCCCCGAATCACTGCGCAAACTGGCCCTCGCACAAGAAGTCCTGGTCGCAGAAGGCATCGAGATAGACCAGCCCCTTCCTGTCTCACCACGCCACGCCCGCCACCAGTGGGACCACGCGCTTCCCGCAGAGACCCGCCGCGCTTTCATCACCCACTCCGTGGACCATGTGCTCGTTGCCGCCGGGGCTGACGGGTCTGTAAAGCGAGCGGTGTAACTGGGCTTGATGTGGCTAGAGTTGGCCTGCGGTGAGGCGGCCATCAAAGGCCAGGTCGAAGGCGTTCATGG